>JBMCUM010000085.1:0-8211 GCA_048622595.1 Planctomycetota bacterium
ATATCCATTCGATTACTCCCTGAGAATATGGCACGCTTCGCCCTGACACGGGCGCAGTCCGGTCGGCACACTGTCTGCACACTTTCGACCACCCTCGCCCTCTGACAATTCTCCGCGGCACAACAGCATCTGTCAAGCGCCGTGTGGCAGAAGGGGGCATTCTTTGCTCACTATGCCAGGAGCACCTAATGGGCATCGCGGGTGCAGAAAACCGCCCGGTCAGGCCGATAGACACTCAATACGCCGTCGGCGCGGCCGTCGCGGCACCCGGGAGCGAAATCGTGATCTATGCCGCCTTTACCGTCTGGTTCTTCCTGATCCTCTTTACCGGTGTCGGCGTCTGGCGCATGTGGACGTCGCTGGTGCGCCCGGCGTACGTCCACTGGGCGCTGCTTCCCGGGACAATCGTCTCGGAGATGGCGTACATCTTCGGCTGCCTGATTACGGGCGGGGAGATCCGTCGGGCACGGATCATCGACCTGCCAGGGCGGGACAAGCGCTCGACCGGCGAGCCGACAACCGACGCGACCGAGGGCATTAAGGTCGTCGGACCGGTGGTGGCGAGCTTGCTGTCCATCCTCGCCTGCATCGGCGCCGTGCTCGGCGCCCACGCCCTGCTGGGCGAACCGGTCGTCGGGCAGTTCATGGGCGGGCCCCTCTCGACAGCCGACGAGCTGCCCAAGTCCCTTCCCACGAGCTGGTCGCAGCTTTGGAACCACGCCCACGTGCAGGTGACGCTCCTGCGCCGGATGTTCGAGGCGCTGGGCGACTTCGCCTGGCGGACGTGGACCGGCCCGCTGTTCGTCTACCTCGCCGCGTGCCTGTCGGTGCGCCTCTCGCCGGTGACGCGCCCGATGCGGCCGACGCTGGCGGCCGTGGTCGTCATCGCCGGCGCCATCGCCCTGACCGGCGCCGTAAGCGACCGGTTCGGGTGGCTGCTGCGGGAGTCCGCCTGGCCGCTGCTGACGTACGTGTGGGCGAACCTGCTGGTGCTGCTGACGGTGACGCTTCTGGCGCGGGGCGTGGTGGCGCTGGCGGGCATACTGGCCGGCAAGGGCGGGGGCGCCCGCACGACGAGGGCACGACCGCGTCGCGAAACATAAGCGAGCGGGGCGTCGGGCCGGCATGGCAGTGGCCCGAGCCCCGCTCGTCGGGATGTCGTTGGGGGTTATTTCAGATCGTAAGCGCTGTTGTCCGGCGACAGGAAGCCCGTGCCGGGCGCGACGTTCGGAACGCCGCCGGTGTAGCGCTCGCCCTGCGAGGCGGCGTGCCCGTCAACGTACGCGACGTTCGTCTGCTCGCGGTGGCGGTAGCCCTGCGTGCCCGCGTACCGCCATTGAACGCTCCACGTGTCACCCGGGTGCGTATCGGGCGATCGCATGTACTTATTGGCCCCGAATGCGTACTCGCCGTCGCCGAACAGCGCGCACTCGCCGGCGGCGGTTATCTCCTCGATGCGGGCAGGCTGAACGCGTGACTCATACTGTCCGTGGCCGATGTAGCTGACGTTATAGTTGTACCCCGTATACGGATCGGCGGCGGTGTTGCTGGGACCGTCGAAGGACGGACACTGCTGCATGCGCGGCGCCGACTCGCCCTGCCAGAGAATGCCCGGCTCGACCTGTCCGCCGACCGTGCTGAAATCCCACGAGTACGCGTCGGTCATGTCCGCCGAGTAGTAATACGCAATCGGGAAGCTACCGTCCTGATCGGCCGCGTAGGCGTTGGCCACCAGCGCCAGGTGCCGCAGGTTGCTCCTGCACGAGGCGGATTGGGCCATCTTGCGCACGGCGCCCAAGGAAGGCATCAGGATGCTGATCAGCAGCGAGATGATCGCCACGACGACCAGCAGTTCGATCAATGTGAAACCGCTGCGTTTCATAGGGTGGCGCACCCTCGTATCGCGGGCGGTCGGCGCCGGGGCAACAACCGGCGCCGACCCCCGCACGGCGTTCGTCCTTCAGCGACGGCGTCGCAGCAGCGCGACCCCGCCCATCGCCAGCAGGCCCATCGTTGCCGGCTCGGGCACCGGCGAGCCGACGGCGTCGTTGGCGACCGATACCGCGTCCAGCTCGAAATTAAGCGACGTCAAGTCGTCGCCGTCGTCGGCTACGCTGAACCGCACGTAGCCGATCTGGCTCAGGCCCGTGGCCGAGATATCCAGCCAGGTCCCGCCGGCTGAGCCGTCGAGAACGGCCTGCGTCTGGGTCCAGTTCGCTCCATCAAAGTCCGACAGCGACCCGATAAACGGCTTGCCGGAATCAGCGGGAACCGACCCGGCCAGTGTGGAACTCGGCGAGTCGACGATGTCCGTGTAATAGTTGCTCGGCAGGTTGAACGTCACAGGGCTTCCGCCGTTCAGGGCGGCCCAGCTCTGCCCGTCGGCGCTGACCTCGACCAGGGCAGCGCCGGCGCTGGTCGTCTGGGCGGGATTGGAATTCTGCCCGTTGGGCCAGTCGGCATCGACCAAGCTGGTGTTGGAGAACACGCCCAGCTCGGCCCCGGAACCGGCCACCGCGTAACGCGAAAGCTCCAGCGTCAGGGCCCCGCCCTCGCCGATAGAGACGATCTGGTCGGTCTGCCACGGGCCGTTGAAGGCCGTGACCGTCGCTTCCCAGTCCGTGCCGACGCCGGTAACGCTGCTGAAGTCGCCCAGTGCGGCAGTCGCCGTGGTATACCCCGCCGCGGCGGTGCTGCCCGCGTCGTAGCCCACGACCCCGGCGGCGAAAGTTCCCGCACCGGCAATCCCGTTCGCACAAAAAACCATCGTTACAATCCAATTGATCCTGTTCATTGCAACCTCCTGCATGCGGCCGCTCGGCCGCGGTCCCGGCCGCCTGAGCGTTTCGCCGCGGCCTGTTGAGCGATTACAGAAACACTTCGAGCGCACGTCCGAGTGGTCTAGAGCATTCGGCCTCCCTGTTGCGTTCCGTGAGCCCGTCGAGCGTTGGTCGGCGTGCCCGGGCGCAAGGCAGGCCGACCGGCGACCTGAGGGGATTCTGCGACGAGAACCGAAGCGGAAGGCGTGCATCTGCCGCCGGTCCGCGAGCGGCCCGGGAACGTGCGCCGTCCGTGGGACCGGCGTCCCGCCCGTGGTCACAGCGGCGGGTCACACGATGCCCGACGGGCGAGCCCCGTCCGGCCGCCGGCGCGGGCTGCAAAGCACGCGCTCGTGCGGCCTTGGACGCTCTGCCCGTGGCGGCGCAGGCATCCCGGACGGGCCGTATGGCTTGTCCACGCCACCGCGTCACACGTTCCAAGCAAAAACCCCGGCGCCCTCGCGGATCGAGGGGCCGGGGTCGATTGCGAACCGTTGGCTGCAATGTCCCGACCGGCCACGTTCCGCGATGGCCGTTCCAGGTCGATTGCAGGTCAGGTCTTCTGGCTTCCGGGTCGCGATCCCGACAAACGACGTCGGGGTCAACCTACTTGCTGCGCCTTCCCGCCTCCGCTACACACGGGGACAGTGGCCTGCTGCAGCGTTCGTCGCCGGTTACAGCGGCGCGTCCGCGGCCGATTCTCACGGCCTTCCCTGTTTCGCCCCGACATCGGCCGGGGCACCTGCAACAGGAGGTACTCTAGCGGCGCAAGGCGAGCGAGTCAAGGCGCCGTGCCCGTTTTGCTGAAAAAATCGCGCGCCTGCGGTCGCGAGAGGCGCAAGTGCCTGTGAACACGGGCGCGATGCCCAGCCGCTAGTGCCGCCCGGCGCCGGGCGTCCGGGCATCGTCCAGCGCGGCGGTGCACGCCTCGATGAGGCGCGACGCCAGCGCGTCGATCGGCTCGTTGCGCCGCAGGCCCGCCGCACGCGAGTGCCCCCCGCCGCCGAAGCGTTGGGCGATCTGCGCCACGTCGACGGACCCTCGGCTGCGCAAGCTCACCCGGACGCACTCGCTGTTTTCGACCAGCGTCACGGCGGTATCGACCGAACCCAGGCGCATCGCCTCGTTGACGAAGTTCTCCGTTTCGTCCGGGCGGGCGCCGGTTTGCTCGAAGTCGCTGGAACGGATGGTCATCACCGCCAGTCGCCCGTCGGCGTAAAACTGAAGCCCCTCCAGCGTCCGCGCCAGAATCGCCAGCCGCTCGGGGCGGTCGGCCTGGTAGATCACGCGATAGAGCTCGTCGGGGCGGACCCCGGCATCCAGCCAGCGCGCCACGGCGCGCAGCGCGCGGCCGTCGGTGTTGGCGTAGCGCAACCAGCCCGTGTCGGTCGTTACCGCGGTCGTCAGGGCCCGCGCCGTATCCGCGTCGACCGGCCAGCCCAGCACGTCGAGCAGCTCCCCGACCATCACGCCCGCCGCGGCGGCCGAAGTGTCCATCCACCGCACGGAAGCCAAGTCATCGGCCGTGGCGTGATGGTCCACGACCACCACCTTGTCGCGACGGGCGGCGACGACCTCGGCCAGACCCTCAAGCTGACCGGCGGCACACGTGTCGACGATCACGACCAGATCGACCGCGTCGGCCAGCGCCGCAAACTGCTCGCCCGACGCGACCGGGCGCCGGTCCAGAAGAAAGGCGTACCGCGGCGGCGGGGGGGCATCGGGCACCAGAAGCCGGGCGGACTTTCCGACCGCCTCGGCCGCCCGCGCCAGGGCGACGATGCTGCCCAGCGCGTCGCCGTCGGCGCGGGCGTGGGTGACCAGCAGCATCGCATCGGCCGCCGCGAGGCGACGGACGACCTGCTCAAACGCGTTGTTCGTACCGTTGGCGGACACGGTCGACATCCCGGGCGATCTGCGCGGACAGTTCCTCGGTCGAGTCGAACCGCCGCTGGTCGCGCAGGCGGGCGAACAGTTCCAGCGACAGCTCCTGGTCATAATAGTCCCCCTCGGCGTCGATCAGAAACGCCTCGACGTGGCGCTGCCGCGACGGACCCAGCGTCGGCTTGTGACCGATGCTCACCGCCGCGGCGAACCGGTCGCCGGCGACCTCGGCCGCGCCGGCGTACACCCCGTCGGGCGGGACCACCTGCTCGACCGGAGCGATGTTGGCTGTCGGGAACTGCAGCAGGCGCCCATGACCGGACCCGGGCATGACCCGTCCGTACAGCGCGAAGCTTCGACCGAGGCAGCGGTTGGCCTGGGCGATGCGTCCGGCGGCGATGAGCCCGCGAATCCGCGTGCTGGAGATCCGCACCGGCCGGCCGTCGATCTCGGCCATGACCGGCTCGACCACCTGCACGTCGAACCCGTGACGCCGACCGGCGCGGGCGAGCAGCTCCGCCCCGCCGGCGCGGTCGCGACCGAAGCGGAAGTTCTGCCCCTCCACCACATGCGCCGGGGCAAACATCGCCACGACGACCTGCGTGACGAACTCGTCGGCCCGCATCTCCAGCAGCTCCGCCGCGGGCTGCGCCGTGACGACCGCGTCGGCGCCGCACCCGCCCAGCAGCTCGCACTTGACATGGTGCGGCGTGAGCCGCCGCAGAGCATCATCCCGGCGCAGCACAACGTCCGGCGGCGGATCGAACGTCACGGCCACGACCGGCACGCCGCCGGCGTCCCCCAGCGCCCGGGCGGTCTGGAGGATCAACTGGTGCCCGCGGTGGACGCCGTCGAAGTTTCCGATGGTCACGACGCCGCCGCGCAGCGCGTCGTCGACGTTGTCGAGGCCCTGGATGAAGCGCGTAGTCATCGAACGCAGTTCTCGGTCGCTCGCGCCCCCCCCGGTCTGTGTCCCGCGCGGGCGCATCAGTCTAGCGGCGCACCGGCAGCGCGACAAGCCGCACGCCCGGCCGGTATGCATCGGCGGGCGCTGCGGGCTTATCTCACACACTCCGTCGCGGGGCGGCGGTTCAATACCTCCGCTTGAGGCGCCGGGCGCTGCGCGTATAATGCGCCACGGAAGATCCAGGGCAGGCGTTCGCCCGCAACAGGTGGAACATGACCGAACAGCAGAACTCCGCGGGACTGACCGACCAGGTTCACCGCGTGGTCAACGAGCAGATTCTCCCCGCCCTGCAGCAGCACGGCGGAGGCATCGAGATTGTCGACGTCGACGAGGGCAGCGGGCGCGTATCCGTGCGCCTCGAAGGCGCCTGCAAGGGTTGCCCGGGCGCCCAGATGACCATGCGCATGGGCGTCGAACGCCATCTCAAACAACACGTCCCAGGCGTCAGCGAGGTCGTCGCCGTCTCGTGACCGCGACGTACCGTCGCGCCCCGCCGGGCGGGCGAAGCCGGAAGGGCTTGAGCCGATGACACGTCAGGCAGTGCTGGCCGTGGCGCTGGCGGGGCTGACGGCGTGCGGCTGCCGGGACGGGGAGCGCTCGGCGACCACCCGCCCGGACCGACCCGGATACACCCGCGACGAGGGCAGCGCGTACGTCATCGCCCACGAGTTCTGCCGCGCGTGGGAGGAAGGCGACTGGTCGGCGGCGCGCGAGCGGATGAGCGAGGGACTTGTCCAGCGGTACGGCGAGCAGCGTCTCCGCGACGAGATCGAGGGCGTGGCGCACCAGAAGCACGAGGGGTTCGAGCTGACCAGCAAAGGGATGCGCGGTTCCGACCGCGCGCTGTTCGGCGTGCGGTTCGTCGTCTCATCCAGCGGGCGATTCGACGAGCGCCGCGACCCGATCGAGGGCGAGATGGTTTTGATCTACCGCCACGGCGCGTGGCGCGTGGACAACCTGCCCCTGAAGCTCACCGCCGTACGGACGAACTGATGCGCGCTGCGCCGCCCTCCCCCCTACCCGTCGCCGATCCGCCCCAGCAGCTTGCGCGCCTCGGCCGCCGCTTCCTCGGAGACCTTCTGTGCGGCGACCTCGCGGAGTACCTCGCGCGCCTTGTCGGGCATGTCGTTGGCCAAGTACAATCGGGCGATGTCCAGCCGCTGCTCCGGCCTCGGACGCGTTTGGCGAGGGCGGGTGCTGCCGGTCGGTCGCCACACTTGACCGGGGTGCTCGACGGCGGGCGTGATCTCGCCGCCCACGGCCGGGGGATCCCACCGGAACGCCGCCGCCGGACTCCGGTCCAGCTCGTCCCGCTTGCGGCGGATCGCGTCCAGGCGGTCGCGGCGCTGCTCGAGCTCCGTGCGCAGCCCGGCGATGCGTGCCTGGACGTCGTGCGCCTCGCGGCGCAGGCGCGCCAGCCGGCGACGCTCGTCGTACAGTCGCTGGCGCAGGAGGAAGTCGTGATCGTGGTGGCGGACGAAGCGGCCGGTGTACGGGTCGAAGTGAAAGTCGAATCGCAGCTCGTCCTCCAGATCGTCGACGATCTCCTCGCGATATTCGATCTCGTCGACAAGCCCGCCCAGCCGCGTGTACAGGTCGGCCAGCGGCGCCTTGAGCTCGCTGACGGCGTCCTCGGCCCGCTCCAGCCGCTCGGTCAGCGCCGCCAGCTTCTCGTCGCGCTGCGCGTAGGCCGCCGCCACGCGCTTGTACGCGCTGTCGTAGGCCTTTTGCTTGCTCAGCGGCTCGCGCAGCTTCTCCAGCCGGCGGCGCGCCGCCGGGGCAAGCTCCGGCGTGGGCGCGGCGTGGTCGTACCAGGCTACGAGCTGCCCCAGGTTGCTCAAAACGCCCGCATTGCGCCGCAGCTTCGCCGCCGCGACCAGCGCATCGCCCAGCGCCTCGGCTCGCCGCCCCTCGCGCCCGTGCAGGTACGCCAGCGTTCCGTGCGCCAGGGCGTGGTCGGGATCGATCCGCAACAGCGTCCGCGCCGGATGCGCCGCGATCGTCACCAGCCCGAACCGCAACATCCGCTTGAGGTACGCGGTGTGCAGCACCTGCGCGCGGGGGTGGAGGGTATTGGCCTCGGCGTAGGCGCTTGCAACGGCCTCGGGCGCCTGCGCGTCGCGGACCTGCTTCAGCAGCGCGTCGAATCGCTCGGTGGCGCTGGGGCGCGTACCCGGCGCGGCCGGCTGTGCCCCACCGCCGTCCCCGGGCGCCTGCCCGGCGGCCGGGGTCAACAGGCCCGCCACGGTCAGGATGACCGAAAGGGTCCTTACCACGTGCTCCGCCTCTCTACGTCATGATACCACCGTCGCGCGGTCCGGGGGACAACTTCCGGGCAATCGGCGCAGCTTGAACCCCCCCCGCCGGGCCGCTACCATAGGCACCGTGATCGTCGTCATCGACAACTACGACAGCTTCACCTACAACCTCGTCCAGCGGATCGGCGAGCTGGGGCGCGAGGACATCCGCGTGTTCCGCAACGACGCGGCGGACCCGGAGCAGGTCGCCGCCGAATGCAGGCCCACGCACCTGATCATCCCG
>JBMCUM010000086.1:0-8193 GCA_048622595.1 Planctomycetota bacterium
AGATAGCAGGGATACAGGAGATATAAGGGATAAAGATATTATGCCCGCATTTTACGACGCGTCGTCATCGCGGTGCAAAAGCCGGAAACAAAACGATCTCCTGCATCCCTTGTATCCCTGCCATTGTTCAGCAGTTCAGGCACATCTGCGTTTATCCCCGCTGCAGTTCGGCACAGCGGCTAATCGCTCACCAGCGTGCCGACGTCTTCGCCGGCGACGGCGGCGGCGAGGTTGCCCGGCTTTGATAGCTGGAATACCACCACCGGAAGGTCGTTTTCCATGCACAGGGAGACCGCCGTCATGTCCATCACGCCCAGGCGCCGGGTCAGCACGTCGCGATAGCTCAACTGCTCGTATCGTTCGGCGTCGGGGTGCGTGACGGGGTCTGCCGAGAAGACGCCGTCGACCTTGGTGGCCTTGAGCAGCACGTCGGCGCCGATCTCCTGGGCACGCAGCGCCGCGCACGTGTCCGTGGTGAAAAACGGGCTGCCCGTGCCCGCGGCCAGGATGATCACGCGCCCTTTTTCCAGGTGCCGCATGGCGCGTCGGCGGATGAACGGCTCGCAGATCGCCGTCATGGTGATCGCCCCGAGCACCCGCGTCGAGACTCCCCGCGCCTCCAGGGCGTCCTGCAGCGCCAGGGCGTTGATCACGGTGGCCAACATGCCCATGTAGTCGGCCGTGGCGCGCTGAACGGGCGCCTCGTCGGCGAGCCGCTTTCCCCGGATGAAGTTGCCCGCCCCGATCACCACCGCCATCTCGGCGCCGCCCTCGACGACCTGCGCGATCTCGCCGACGGCCGTGTCCACCGCCCCGGGCTCGATGCCGAACCCGCCCGGCGAGCACATCGCCTCGCCGGAGAGCTTGACCAGCACGCGTTTGTACGGCCCGCGAGCCATGGGCGCCACCTGTGGGTTAGACCTGTCCGACGGAGAACCGGGCGAACCCGGTGACGGTCACGTCGCCGAGGACGTCCTTGACCTTCTTCTGGTCGTCGCGGACGTAGGGCTGCTCGAGCAGCGCCTTTGTGCTGAGGAACTTCCTGACCTTCCCGGAGACGATCTTCTCGATGATCTCGGGGGGCTTTCCGGACTGGGCGGCCTCCTCGGCGGCGAACCGGCGCTCCTTCTCGACCAGCTCCTCGGGCACGTCCTTGCAGGTGATGCCGACCGGGTCGGCGAAGGCGATGTGCATGCACAGGTTCGCCAGCGTCTCGTCGTCGATGTCTCCGGATACGCCCACGATCACGCCCACCTGGTTGTTGTGGTGCACGTACGTGCCCACGCGCGGCGCGGCGATCCGAACGCCCCGGGCGTAGCCCATGTTCTCGCCGATCTTCGCCAGCGCCTGCTGCAACCGGTCCTGCATCTGCTCCGTGGCCGGAACGGCGCCCTCGACGCCGCTTTCCAGCGCCTGATTCGCGAGGTCGCGGACCATCTCGCGGAAGTCGTCGTTGCGAACCACGAAGTCCGTCTCGCACCGGACCTCGACCATCGCCGCGGCCGTGCCGTCCGGCGCCGACGAGATCGCGATCATCCCTTCGCCGGTGGCGCGGTCGGCCTTCTTCTCGGCCGTGACCAGCCCCTTCTTGCGGAGGAGGTCCTTGGCGGCCTCGACGTCGCCGTCGGACTCCTGCAGCGCCTCCTTGCAGTCCATCATTCCCTGGCCGGTCTGGTCGCGCAGGGTCTTGACCATCGATGCGGTGATTTCAGGCATGACTGCTCCCGTTGTCGTTCGCGTGGTCCGTTCGCGGCGCGGGCGCTACGACTGCTGTCCCGCCGTATCCTCGCCGCCCGCCTGCGCGGGGGCGGTCTGCTCCGTCGTCTCGTCCGCCGTCTCGCCCTGCTCGTTGCCGGCGACGGGCTGCTCCTCGCCGCCCGCCTCGGTCTGTGAGGGCGTCTGCGCGGACTGCTCGGGCGGTGCCGGCGCCTCGGTCTCGGCGGGGCGGGACTGGTCCTGCTGCTGCTCGCCCGCCGCGGCGGCTTGTGCCGCTTGCGGCTCGCCGGCAGGGCGGGCCTCGCCCAGCGCGCGACGGCGACTGCGCCGCCTGGGCTGTTCCTGCTCGCCCTGCTCGGCCTTTTTGGTCTGCACGGCCTTGCCCTCGGCGATGGCGTCGCCCAGCTCGCCGAGGACGAGCTCGATGCCCCGCATGGCGTCGTCGTTTCCTGGGATGGCGATGTCGACCAGGTCAGGGTCGGAATCGGTGTCCAGCAGGGATACCACGGGGATGTGCATCTTCCGCGCCTCGCGGACGGCGATCACCTCCCGCCGCGGGTCGATCACCACCAGCGCCCCGGGCATCCGCTCCATCCGGCGCACCCCGCCGAGGTTCCGACGGATCTTGCGCATCTCCCGTCGCAGCGAGGCGCCCTGCTTCTTGGAGTACATGTCCAGCTCGCCGTCGGCCTCCATGCGCTCCAGCTCGTCCAGGCGCCCGATCCGTTTGCGGATCTCGTGGAAGTTCGTCAGCGTTCCGCCCAACCAGCGGTCCGAGACCCAGTGCATCCCCGTCCGCTCGGCGGTCTCCTGCACGGCGCGTCGCGCCTGGCGCTTCGTGCCCACGATGAGCACGTCCTTGCCCTCGGCGACGGCGCGGGTGAGGAACTTCTTGGCCAGCAGGATCCCCCGCAGGGTCTCCTTGACGTTGATGATGTGGATCAAGCTTCGCTTGCCGTAGATATACGGCGCCATCTTCGGGTTCCAGTGACTGGTGCGATGCCCGAAGTGGATGCCCGCGTCGATCAGTTGTTTGACCAGTTCTCCGCCTTCCAAACGTACACCTCCGCCCTGGTGCCCGGATTGACGGACCCGCCGTCCGGGCGGCGACCGCGGCCGCGGGACAGCGCCCCGCCGACCGCCGGCGCCGGACGCGCGAGCATCCGGACCTGCTTGTGTTTCCGGTGCGCCCGGTCCGGTCCGGACGCGCTTTCGGCGTGCAGCGGCGGTCTTCGCGGTGGAGGTACACCCTCTCCGCCCGCCGTGCGAAGCAGCGCAGCATACCGGGCCCATCACGCGGCGGTCAAGCACTTTGTCCGCGATTTCCGCCTCGGGACCCCGGCGCGCCTCGCCGCCAGAATTCCATTGTCTCACGCTGCTCGGCGCGCATAATGAAATCCCTGTGCAGAGGCGACGCCGCTGTCAGCGCCTCCGAGGAGCGTCCAATCATGCGGACGGAAGTCAAAATCGGAATCGCGGTGGCGCTGTTCATCGCCATCGTGGTTGTGGGGTATCTCGTTCTGTCCAACGCCGCCTCCGGTCCGGAGGGGACGGAAACCGCCGGCGAGCCGGAACCCCAGCCCGACCGCGCGCCCGCTCCGTCGCCCCGCGTGGACGAGCTGCCCACGCGCGACGAGGCGGAATTCGCCCTCGACGACTCAGAGGAGGACACCGCCCCGGCGACCGAGCCCGACGACGAGCCGATCCCGCTGGATGGCGAGTCGCTCCCAGCCGACGGCCGGGACGACGATGCCGTGACGGACGCCCTGCTGGCGGGTCTTGACGAGGAGGAGGCCGAGCCCGTCGACGAGCCCGAGCCCATCGAGCCCTATGAGCCGTACGAGGCCGACGCCTCGCTGGACGCCGAGGACGAGTACGCCGGCGGGTCGATCGACGACGTTCCGTCGGCGTCGCCGACCGAGCCGTACGGGCCCAGCCGCGCCCGCACGTATACCGTCAAGGAGGGCGACGCGGGTTTCTGGACGGTGTCGGTGAAGGTCTACGGGAACGGGAAGCACTGGAAGCGCATTCAGGACGCCAACTCCGACGCCGACACGCGGCGGCTCCGGCCGGGCCAGAAGCTGATCATCCCCCCGCTGGAGGACGTTCGCACCGAGGCGGACGAGCCGCGCCGTACCACGGCCGGGTCGGGCGAGTACGTGGTCACCAAGGACGACACGCAGGGCTTCTGGGGCATCGCGAAAAAGTTGTACGGGGACGCGACGCTGCATACGGTGCTTTCCGAGGCGAACCCCGACATCAACCCCCGGCGCCTGCATGCCGGGCAGGTGATCCGGGCGCCGCAGAGCCCGCGCGGGCCGACCGAGGGCGCGGACGGCGCCGAGGCCGCCGGCGGAGAGATCATCCGCGAGGCGGGGCGGCGGTACTACGTTGTCGCCTCCGGCGACGCGGGCTTCTGGGGCGTGGCCGACAAGGTCTACGGCGACGGGAAGTACATGGACCTAGTCCGCGCGGTGAACCCGGACGCCGACCCTCGCGCCCTGCGCGCGGGCCAGCGGCTGGAGGTTCCGGAGTTGACCGAGGCCCGGCGTCGCGAGTACGGGCGGGCGGCGCCGAGCGAGCCGGTGGAGATCCCCGAGGAGCTTCCCGGCCGGTTCCCCCGCCCTGACTTCGGCGGATAGGCGGGCGGGCGTTTGAATCGGGTAACGCCGGCGGTGGTGTGCGTTCCGCCGGAGGGGTCCCTGCCGAGGCGCCGCGGGCGTTTCGGCTCAACCGGATGCCGGGCGAGGTCCGATACGTAGTGCAAGCCGAGGACGTCATGGTCAAACACACTGTGGCAGTGGTGGGGGGCATACTGTGCGCCGCACTGGGCGGGTGCTGGCCGGATTCGCCGCAGTCCGACCTTTCGGCGCCCGACGAGGCGCCGCTGCACATCCGCGGGACGGTGGGCGAGCACGCCGTGCTGCGCAGCGGGCGGCGGATCAACCTCCAGGGGTACGGGCTGGTCGTGGGGCTGGGCGAGGACGGCTCGTCGCAGATCCCGCCGAAGCTGCGCAAGTACTTCACCCAGGACCTGCTCAAGGAGAAGCTCGGCTCGCACATCGCCGGGACGCAGGGGGTCACGCCCCGCCGCCTGATCGAGGACATGGACACCGCCGCGGTGCTGATCGGCGGGTCGATGCCCCCCGGCGCACTGAAAGGCACCCGCTTCGACGTCTTCGTCAGCGCCCTTCCGCAGACCGGAACCCGCTCGCTGGTCGGGGGGGTGCTCATGCCGGCCGATATGCACATGGCGGTACGAGGCCGCGCCACCCCCGGCGGGCCGTCCCGCGTCTGGGCCGAGTCCGGCGGGTCCGTGTTCGTCAACCCCTTCATCGACCCGACGGACCGCGAGCAGGCGGGCAAGCTGCGCCGGGGGCGCGTCATCGGCGGGGGGGTGGTCACCCGCGCCCAGTCCATCCGCCTGGAGCTGCGAGAACCGGGCTACGCCCTGAGCCGCCTCATCGAGCGCCGCCTCAACGAGCGGTTCGGCGGGCCGGACCCTGTGGCATTCGCCCGCAGTCGCAGCGTCGTCGAGATCAAGGTTCCCCGCGCGTACCGGCGCGAGTACGAGTCGTTCCTGCGCCTGATGATGCACCTTCCGCTGCACAGCGGCGCCCCGCAGGAGGCCCGCGCCCGCCAGATCATTCGCATGATGACGCGCCCCGGCGCCAACCACGACGAGCTGGCGCTGGTCCTGGAGGCGATGGGCCGGCAGGTCACCTCGCTGCTGACGCCGCTGTACACCGCGGAGCTTCCGGCCGCGTCGTTCCACGCCGCCCGCACCGGGCTGCGCCTCGGTGACACGCGCGCCGTTGACGTGCTCGTGGAGTTCGCGCGGACGAGCGGCTCGGCGTTTCAGATTCCCGCCATCGAGGAGCTGGGACGTCGGCGCCGCCCCGCACGCGCGCTGAGCGTCCTGCGGACGCTGGTCAACGTCGACAGCGAGACGGTGCGCGTCGCGGCCTACCGGGCGCTGCGGCACATCGGCGACAGTCGCACGGTCGAGCGCCGCCGGGTGGGCGACGAGTTCGACCTGGACGTGGTTCGGACCACGGCCAAGCCGGTGATCTACGCCACGCGGACGCAATCGCCGCGGATCGTGGTGTTCGGGCGCGACATCCGGGTTCGCCGCCCGGTGTTCTTCACCACGCCGGACGAGACCATCACGGTGACCGACGGACAGAAGCATCACCGCCTGACGGCGAAGGACGTGGAGGCGGAGGACATCCCCGCGCGGATCGCGGCCGAGCAGTGGGGCTCGGCGCAACGTTGCGACGAGATCGTCCGCGCCAATCCCGACGTCGACTGGGACACCGTCCAGCCCGGGCGCAGGATCGTGATCCCGCCGGAGAACCGCCTGCTGGTGTGGCGGACGCTTCCGCGGGGAGGGCGGCTCAGCGAGGTGTTCTATCTGGACCACGACGTGCTGTCGCTGATCGAGGCGCTGGGCTCGCCGGCGCGGCTGACGACGCAGCGGCGGGTCCAGGGGCTGAACCTGACGTACGGTCAGGTGGTGGGAGTGCTGTACCGGATGTGCGAGCGTGGGGACATCCCGGCGAAATTCGTATTGCAGCCCGTTCCCGAAGGTCAGACAATGGCGGGCGGTGCGTAACGGCTTGCCGCTGTGCGCGGCGCCGGTCGCGTCCACGGAAGGGCGCCGGCGTGCGTTAAGGAAGACGCCAGATATGAAACTCAAGAAGCTGATCCTCTCGGGGTTCAAGAGCTTTGCCGACCGTACCGCCTTCGAGTTCGACGACGGGGTCAGTTGCGTCGTCGGGCCCAACGGGTGCGGTAAGAGCAACATCGTCGACGCCGTCAAGTGGGTCCTCGGCGAGCGCTCCGCCAAGTCGCTGCGCGGCTCGGAGATGATGGACGTGATCTTCAACGGCTCGTCCGGGCGGAGGGCGTCCGGGCTGGCCGAGGTCACCCTCGTGTTCGACAACGCCGACGGGCTGTTGACGCCGGGCGGCGACGACGGCGAGCCCGCCGACGAGGTCTCGGTCGGGCGGCGCCTGTATCGCTCGGGGCAGAGCGAGTACCTGATCAACAAATCCCCCGCCCGCTTGAAGGACATCCGCGAGATGTTCCTGGATACCGGCGTGGGGGTGGACGCTTACAGCGTCATCGAGCAGGGGCGCGTCGAGGCGTTCCTCCAGTCCAGCCATGAGGAGCGGCGGAGCATCTTCGACGAGGCCGCCGGAATCAGCAAGTACAAGGCCCGTCGCAAAGAGGCCGAGCGACGCCTCGAGCGCGTCCAGCAGAACCTCCTGCGGGTGAACGACATCCTCGGGGAGGTGGACAAGCGTCTGCGGTCGATCAAACACCAGGCAGGACGCGCCCGCAGTCACCAGGCCTACAGCGAGCGGCTCGCCGAGCTGCGGTCGCTGTACCTGCTGGCGCAGTACCACATGCTCCAGCAGCAGCGGCGCCAGGTGCAGCGCAAGCTCGACGCCGACAACGACGCGCTGGGAGGCATCCAGGGGATGATCGCACGCCTGGAGGCCGCACGCAGCTCAACCCAGGTCGAGGTGGACGACCTCCGACGCACCCAGCAGGACCTGGAGGGGCGCATCGCGTCGATCGCCGCGTCGATCACCTCGGCCGAGGAACGCGCCGAGATGCTCGCCGGTCGGGTCAAGGAGCTGGGCGAGGAGATCGTGACCCAGTCCAGCCGGTGCGAGGAGCTGGAGGCCAAGACCGCCCGCTGCGACGAGGACATCGCCGAGCGACAGGAACAGCTCCAGCGGATCGAGGATGAAGCCGGCGACCGCGCCGAGCAGCACCAGGCCGCCTGCGAGCAGCACACCGAAGGCGAGAGGAAGCTCGCCGAGCTGCGCGCCCGCCTGGAGGATGAGAAGGCCGGAACCATCGACCTGCTGCGCCGCACGGCGCAGTTGCACAACGAGATCAACGCCTCGAGCATCCGTCAGGAAAATCTCCACGGGCGGAAGCAGCGCCTGGCCGGTCGCCGGGACGAGATCGCCGACGAGCTGCGCCGCACCGAGCAGGATAAGGCCGGCGCCGAGGACAAGCTCGCCGAGGCCGAAAGCGTCCTCGCCGACGCCGAACAGCGGCTCGAGCAGACCCGCCGGCGCGCCGAGCATCTCGGCCACAGCGAGCAGGAGCTCGTCAGCCGCCTGTCGTCCCGGCGCGAGCAGCGCTCCGCCGTGGACAGTCGCATCGGCGCCCTGTCCGAGATGCTGGCCAAGCTGGAGGGCATCGGCGCCGGCGCCCGCCGGGTGCTTCAGGCGCGCGAGGCGGGCAAGCTGGGCGCCATCCGCGGCATGCTGGGCCAGTTCCTCGATACGGACGTGGAGCATGCCCCGATCGTGGAGGCCGCCCTGGCCGGGGCAGATCAGGTGCTCCTGACCGACCGTTTCGCCGACCTGGCCGCCTGCCGCGACGAGTTGGCCGACGTGCTGGAGGGCACCGGTGCGGTGGAGGTGCTCTGCCTGGACCGCGTCGGGCCGGTGT
>JBMCUM010000087.1:0-8123 GCA_048622595.1 Planctomycetota bacterium
CCAGCTCGATGGCGTTGAGCTGGGCGACGTCCACCTCGTCGATGAACACGCGCCCCTCGGTGGGGCTGTCCAGCCCGCCGACCATGTTGAAAAACGTGCTCTTGCCCGAGCCCGACGGGCCGAGGATCACGACGAACTCGCCCCGGTACAGCTCCACGTCGATGCCCTGCAGAGCGTGGGTGACGACCTCGCCCATCCGGTAGGCTTTCTTCAGCCCGCGGGTTCGGATGATGACGGCGCGTTCGCCTTCGCCGGGCGCCGCGGGCTCGCCCTTGGGCGTCCGCGCTTCGGACGTGGGGGGGATGTCCTCGGGTGAGGAGATATCCGGATTGCTGTCGGAATCGGCCATGGTCTTCAGGTCCGCCAAGCGGGAACGTTACTCGATGCGCATCGCTTCCATCGGCGCCAGGCGGGCGGCAACCCACGCCGGGTAGACCGCCGCCAGAGCCGAGATGACGATGCCCACAACGATGGAAAAGCCGGCCGCGCCCAGAAGGTCGAAGCCCGGCAACTGCTGGAAGGCGATCGCTCCGTACTGCACCGCGGTCCGCAGGATGCCCAGCACCACCCCGAGCGCCAGGCCCATGGCGCTGCCGGCCACCCCCTGCAGGCAGGACTCCAGCACGAAGTTGATCATGATGAATCCGTCGGTGGCGCCGAGACACTTCATGGTGGCGATCTCGCGGAACCGCTCGGTCACGCTCATCAGCATGGCGTTGGCGATCCCCACCACGCACACCAGGAAGCTGACCATCAGAAGCCACAGTGCCCGCGTCGAGAAGCCCATGAAGCCGGTCTCGGCGGTGATGGTGGCGACCGCGGCCTCCGTCTCGGCCAGGTCGCGCTTCGCCAGTTGCCGCTCGGCGACTTGCTTGATCCGCTCGGCGGGCATGTCCAGCGGCTTCAGCGAGGCGACCCGCCCGAGCAGGTCGTCCAGCCACGCCGCGCCCTTCGGATCGGTCGCCTGGTCCATCAGCATCTCGACCACCACCTGCGTCGGGGAGGTGCCCTGCTCTGCGGTCTGCTTTTGAATCTCGTCGAGGCTCTTGCCGCTCCGCGCCAGCAGCTCCTCGCGAAGCAGGGGCGACTCGGCCAGCTTGCGGAGACGATCGGCGGTCCGCCGCAGCTCGGTGTGCTCCTGGATCAGCCGAAGCTGACGGTCCGGCATGACGAACCCCACCGCCGCCAGGCGGGACTGTACCTCGGCGTCGGCGTTCTCCAGCAGCGCCTCGGCGGACGTGTGGGCCAGCAGGGCGTCGTCCCCGTCCGCCTCGCCGTTCAGCGCCGCAAGGGCCTGGGCGTGCCCCTCGGCGATTCGCGCGTACAGCGCCCGGGCGCGCCGCCGGTTCGCTACGTACTGGCCGAACAGGACGTACGCGGCCCGCTGGGGCGTCGGCGCGCCCAGCCAGTCGTGCGCGAACCGCGCGTGGGCGTCCATCCACCCGGGCAGCGGAAGCGTGATGCCCTGGGTTCGCAGCGACTCGCGAAGCGCCGCGACGGGGTCGTCGGCGGCGAAGGCGGCGTAGTTGTCCAGGTGCTGCTCGGGCGTCAGCTCCTTCATGAACTCCCGGTAGCCCCTCGCCCGATCCGTCAACCGCATCAGCATGCTTATCTCCGCCTCGCTCAGCTCGCCCCACGCCGCGAACTCCCGTCGGCGCGACGGCGGCAACTGCCCCGAGGCGAATGCCTTGGCCACGTCCTCCGGCTTCAGCGGCTCGGTCAGCCGCTTCACCCACAGCGCGAACATCCGGTTCGAGACCGACTCTTCCGTCTCCGTCAGCGCCGCCTGGCGGATGCGCTCGGCCGACAGGGTCAGCCCGGTCAGTCCCCGGGCCTTGCCGGTCAGTTCCACGAGCCACTCGGCCCCACCGAGGGAGCTGACCTCCTCCAGCAGCACGCGGGCGTTGACCTGGTGTATGCCCAGGTTTCTGCGCTTCGCCAGGCGTGCCTTCAGCAGGGGGCTTCCCAGCGTGGCCTCGATCTTCTGGGCGTCGTGGGCGTACCGGGCCTCCCGCTGAACGGTGTTGAGCTCGTCGCGGCTGACGTGGAAGCCCACGTCCTCGGCCGACAGGATACGTCGCAGCTCGTCGACGCCGGTGGCGGACAGCACCTCCAGGGGCTCGCGCTCGTGGAGCAGCCGCCCGGGGCGGTTCAGCGCCGCGATCGCCTTCTCGTGCCCGGCGAGGATGCGATCGCGCAGCGGACGCGTCGCCCACCAGTCGCGCAGGAACTGCTTGAACGCCTCCGCCGACGTCGGCAGGGACTCGCCCGCCTCCTCCAGCACGTCCTGCATCGTCGCGAAGGCCTCGGCGTTCAACTGGACCTGCTCGGCCGTGCCGGCCTCCCGGTTGATCAGCGCCTTGAACATGCGGGGGTGTCGCTGCTCGGCCTCGCCCAGTGCGCGGCGGCGGTCGGCGTGGTCGAGCCCCATGAAGAAGTCCAGGTACTGCTGCTGGCGCCGCGCGACCTCCTGCAGGCGTCGGAGCTGGTCATCGCTCAGATCGCCCCAGCGGGCGAACTCCTTCCACCGCGGCCCGCCGGGCTGCATCGTCGCCAGCGTGCTTCCCAGATCGGCGCGGTCCGGCGGCTCGGAAAGCCGCGCCACCCACGCCTGCAGAAGCTTCCGCGGCGCGACCTGGGCCTCCAGCGCCTTGGCCACCCGTCGCGTCACGACGCTTTCGGTCAGCATCGTCATCAGGAACGCCACGGCCAGGGCGATGATCCCCACGGTGATCGCCGCCCGGAACAGCCGGTACTTCACCCCGCTGAGAACCAGCTCCATGCACCGGCGCAACGGCGGACGATGCTGCCGTTTGACGTCGACGGACTTCATTCTCTCTCGGTTTCCTTCTGCTCGCCCACGATCACGACGAGCCCGCGCTGGGTCAACTGCTTGATGAAGGTTGTCACGGACAGCTGCGCTTCGCGGAACGTAAGCTTATGGTTGGACGCGAACTTTTCAATGATTTCTTCCACCGTGCGTCGCCCGTCGCATAACCCCATCACCTCCCGACCGGGCACATCCAGTTCCACCCGACGCCGCGAGGAAAACGGAAGGACCCAGCTCAGCGGCGGGATCAGCCACCGCGGGCGGTTCAGCGGAACCTCCACGCGGCAGCCCCCCCCGCGCAACGGGCGGACCTCCATCGCCTGGTTCTGATACGCCACGGCCTCGAGCAACTGCTCGGCCGGGTAGGCCGTCTTCTGCGTCGCGCGGGACGCCTGCCGTCGTTTGCGCGTTCGCCTGCTCATGCCTCGACGACCGTGGCAGGGACGTCCCGGCAGCAGCGGACGTTCAGGTTCTCCGGAAACTCCAGCTCCTCGTCGCGCCGCACGTGCGTGATCGTCACGTGGTAGACGCGGTCTTCCCGCGGGCACTGCCACGCCCGCTCGCGCCGCACCCGCTTGTACCCGCGCAGCGAGCGGATGGGCGTGACCTTCGCGGCGCTGAGCACCTCGCAGGCGCGGTGACCGCCGACTGCCACCATCCCCTCGCGGATCAGGCGGTAGTCCTCCTCCCGCTGCTGACGCAGCCAGTCCCGCAGCGCTCCGCCCAGCCAGTACTCCGGCATCGCCAGACGCTCGACCACGAGCTGCTCGCCCCGCTTGTCCGCCCTGGCGAACTCCCACCGGATCCGCCCCACGTCGCCCCGGCTGACCTTCAGGTCCCAGTCGCGACCCAGCCCCAGCGACACGCCCATCGCCTGCCAAAGCCGCGTCTCGGCGTCGGGGGGCTCGGCCTGGACGGACTGCAGAATGCGGCGCTGGACCGCCTCATCGCAGGCGCCCAGCCCGGAGGCCGTTCGCCCCCGGGCGCGCCGGCGCGCCTGCCCCGTCCGACCCGTCGGCCAGACCAGCACCACCTCCACCAGCCAGCGGCGCTCGGTGAAGAACCGCGCCGCGTGCACGGCCGCGCCGTCAGGCGTGTCGCGCACGATTCCATGCCACGGGTCCGGCAGGTCGCTCAGGTCGCGGATATCGGTCCGCGTCTGCTTGCCCGTCCGGCGGCGATACTTCTCGAGCATCCCGTCGAGGTTCGGCTTGCGCGTCAACTGCTGCCACTTGACGTCGAGGCGGTGGTAGCGCCGGTCGGAGAACGTCAACCGCCCCGGCTCGTGCGGACCGCTGACCCGCGCCAGCTCCCAGTCGGGCGGATGCTCCAGCGACAGACCGCGCCACGAGGTCCTGTCATACGGGCGTTCGTCTCGCCCCGCGTCCGTGCCCGGCGCCACGGCGCCGGCGGGCGTCGAGTTCGCTGATATTCGGCTCATGCTGAGGAATAAACCCCGAACGCGTGCCGCCTGCTCGCGAAAAAGCCCGCCGGCGCGCTTCGGTTGCTGCGATCGGCTCGGCGCGGCGGAAGGGCCGGCGCGCCACGCCGGTCGCTTCCATCCGGGCGCCCGTCGCCCGGCCGGGGTCGAACTCCCGCGCGACCCGCTCAGATGTACGTGTTGACGAGGTTCTCGAGCATCTCGACGCGTCCGGAGGCGTTGGCGTCGGGCTCGCCCTTCTGGTCCATGTACTCGGCCAGGTCGGCCATGGATTTCCTGCACGCCTCAATCTCGGCGCCGAGCCCGTCGTCCCAACTGGCGTATCGCTGCTTGACGAACTCGTCGAGCTTTCCGTCGGCGCGGATGGCGGCGGCGATCTTCAGCCCGCGTGCGAAGGCGTCCATGGCCCCGACGTGGGCGTGGATCAGGTCGACCGGCTCGAAGCTCTCGCGGGCGACGTGGGCGTCGAAGTTCAGCCCGCCGGTGGTGAATCCGCCGGCGCGGAGGATCGCCAGGGACGCCATCGTCGTGTCGTACAGGTCGGTGGGGAACTGGTCGGTGTCCCATCCCAGCAGCATGTCGCCGCGGTTGGCGTCGACCGAGCCGAGTATCCCGTTGGCCGAGGCGTACTCCAGTTCGTGCTGGAAGGTGTGCCCGGCCAGCGTGGCGTGGTTGGCCTCGATGTTCAGCTTGAAGTGCTCGACCAGATCGTACTTCTGGAGGAAGGCGTAGCAGGCGGCCGCGTCGCTGTCATACTGGTGCTTGGTCGGCTCCTTGGGCTTGGGCTCGATGTAGAACTGCCCGTCGAAGCCGATGGCCTTCTTGTGCTCGACCGCCAGGTGCAGCAGCTTGGCGAGGTGGTCCATCTCGCGGGACATGTCGGTGTTCAGAAGGGACTTGTACCCCTCGCGTCCGCCCCAGAAGACGTACCCGGACCCGCCGAGCTTTTTGGTGACCTCCATGGCCTTGGCGACCTGCGCCGCGGCGTAGGCGAATACGTCGGTGTTGGGGCTGGTTCCGGCGCCGTGCATGAAGCGGGGGTTGGTGAACAGGTTGGCGGTGCCCCACAGCGGGCGGATTCCGGTGCGGTCCTGCTCGTCGGCGAGGAGCTCGACGATCTCGTCGAGGTACCGGTTGGTCTGGCCGAGGGTGTCGCCTTCGGGCGCGACGTCGCGGTCGTGGAAGCAGTAGAAGCTCACGCCGAGCTTCTCGCACAGCTCGAAGCAGGCGCGGACCTTGTTGCGGGCTTCGGTCATGGGCTCGTCGTCGGCCCATGGCATCTGCCGCGTGGCGACGCCGAACGGGTCGTTCCCGCCGTTGCAGAACGAGTGCCAGTAAGCTACGGAGAACCGCAAGTGATCGGCCATCCGCTTGCCTTCGACCTTTTCGTCGGGGTTGTAGTACTTGAAGGCCAGCGGGTTGGTCGAGTCGGGACCTTCGTAGGCGACCTTGTCGATGCCGGGAAACGCTTCGTTCATCTCGATGTCTCCTCGAGTAGCGGTGTGGCGGGATTATAAGCGTCCCCGTGAACGCAGACAAGGCAACGTCGGACGGTCCGTCCGACCGCGCGCCTTTACGCCTCCGGCACTCCGGCGGCGGGGCGCTTCGCCCGGCGAAACGGGTCGATTTTGCCGGGCGGCCGGGCTAGACTGACCGCCCATGGACACGCCTTACGTTCAGCGACGGTACCTGGTCAGCTTCGAGGGGCACCGCCTGCCGCACATCTTCACCGACGTGCTGGTCATCGGCGCCGGGGTGGCCGGTCTGCGCGCCGCGATCGAGGCCGCCCGTTACGGCCGCGTCATCGTCGCGACCAAGGGCGACCTCCAGGCGTCGAACAGCTACTACGCCCAGGGCGGTCTGGCGGCGGTGATGGACACGGAAGACTCCATCGAGTCGCACGTGGCGGACACGCTGTCCACGGCGGCCGGCCTGGCCGACGAGCAAGTCGTCCGCCGCGTCGTGGAGTCCGCCCCGGACTGCATCGCCGAGCTGCAGAGCTGGGGCGTGGCGTTCGACACGGAGGACGGACGGCTGCGACTCGGACGCGAGGGGGGGCACGCGCGAGCGCGGATCGTGCACGCCAATGGGGACGCGACCGGACAGGCCGTCACCGACGTTCTGCTGCGGCGCGTCGGCGAACTGCGGGACGTGAAGCTGTTCGACCAGTGCTTCGTAATCGACCTGGCGACGGACCCGCCCGAAGGCGGCGCCGCGGCGACGGTGGTCGGCGCGCTGACGTACCACCGGCGCTACGGGTTGCAGATGATCTGGGCGCGTCAGACGATCCTCGCCGCCGGCGGGGCGGGGATGCTGTGGCGGGAGACGTCCAACCCGCGCGGCGCGACGGCCGATGCGATCGCCATGGCGTTCCGCGCCGGGGCGTCCGTCGCCGACGTCGAGCTGATGCAGTTCCATCCGACGACGCTGTACGTGGCGGGCTCGACGCGGTCGCTGATCTCCGAGGCCGTCCGGGGCGAGGGCGCCTACCTGCTCGACCGCCACGGGCGGCGCTTCATGAGTGAATACCACGAGATGGGCGAGCTGGCGCCGCGCGACACCGTCAGCCGGGCCATCAACCGCAGAATGGCCGAGACCGACTCCACCCACGTCTACCTGGACGTCCGCCACCTCGGCGCCGCGGCGTTCGCCGAGCGATTCCCCAAGATCGACGCGCTCTGCCGCCAGTTCGACATCGACCCCGGCGCGGATCTGATTCCCGTTCACCCGGCCGCTCATTACATGATCGGCGGCGCGCGAGTGGACATCGACGGGCGGACGAGCTTGCCGGGTATTCTGGCCTGCGGGGAGGCGGCTGCCAGCGGGCTGCACGGCGCCAACCGCCTGGCGTCGAACAGTCTGCCCGAGGGTCTGGTGTTCGGTCGGCGGTGCGGGGAGATGGCCGGACGGTCCGCACAGGCCGCCCGCGGGCGGCTCGTCGCGGCCGACATCGACTGGCTCAACGAGCCGTCGGAGCGGACCGCCCTGGACCTGGGCGACATCCGCAGCTCGCTGCGTTCGCTGATGTGGCGCAACGTGGGCATAATCCGGCGTGGCGAGCGCCTCGCCGAGACGCTGGAGATCATCGGCTTCTGGGGGCGGTACGTGCTGGACAAGGAGTTCTTTGACGACCCGGGCGGGTGGGAGGTGCAGAACATGCTCACGGCGGGGTATCTCGTCGCCCGGTGCGCCTGGGCCCGCACCGAGACCCGCGGCGTGCACTACCGCGAGGACTTCCCGCAAACCGACCCCGCCTGGGCGCGCCACCAGCAGGTCCGTCGGACGGACCGGCAGCTCATCGTCGAGTAGAGTCCCGCAGCCGGGCGACGAACCGTGCCGCGGCCCCCCCCCTCCCCGCTGGACCGCCGAGAATCCCTGGACACCGGGCGGGGATTGTGGTTGCATTCACCGCCCCGCAACCCCCGCCGCAGCGCAACACCGGAGACCGGACGATGGATATCACGCCGCGCAGGGACAGGTGGAAATCCGAGATGACCGACCGCGAGCGGTTCAACCGCCAGATGCACCACCAGCCGGTGGACCGCTCGTTCAACATGGAGTTCGGGTACTGGGAGGAGAACTTCCGCCAGTGGCCCATCTTCCGTGACAACGGGATCACCGGCAACGCCCAGGCGGACCGGTTCTTCAACTTCGACCGTATGGCCGGCGTCGGCGGGAACGTCTGGATGCATCCACCGTTCGAGCGGAAGGTCATCGAGGAGACGGACACCAAGCAGGTCATCCGCGACGCCAACGGTCTGGTCGCCGAGGTCCCCAGGGACGGGCACAGCACGATCCCGCACTTCACGGACTCCTCGATCAAGACGCCGGACGACTGGAAGCGCGTCAAGG
>JBMCUM010000088.1:0-8113 GCA_048622595.1 Planctomycetota bacterium
CACCCACACGGCCGGTTCGGCGGCGCGCCGGCGCCGCGCCGTGCGCCCGCGGGCCCGGATCATCACCGGCCAGGCGATCAGTGCGAACGCCACCTGGCCGACCACCAGCGCCTGCAGGGCCGGCGGGACGGTCGCGGCCGCGTGCGGGCCGATCGCCCGCGGGAACAGCCCGACCGCCAGGGCCGCGAGGTTCACCCCGGGCCACAGCAGATCGCCGGCGGTCCACACGTCGCCGCGCGACGTCGCAGGCGCCGGATCCGTTTGGGACAGTGGCGGACCCATGGGCGGATTATAGGGCTTGGCCCCCCGGACCACCAGGCCCTCGCCGGTGGAGAATGGATCTTGACAGACCCCGGCTCGTTTGCTGATCTTGGGGCATGCGACGATCCATGCACGTAGCTTTACGCCGCAGCCTTGTCGCCCTGCTCGGCGCGGTCGTGCTGATGGGCGGCTGCGACGACGGCGACCCGAACGAGGCGTCCCGGCGCGCCCCCGCACCCGAGGTGCGGACGGCGTCCGACCCCGCCCGGGACGCCGGCGAGCCCGGCGCCGAGGAACAGACCGTCGGCGCCCCTCCCGGCAAAGCAGTCGCCCCGGCCGTCGATCCGGGCGTCGCGGCCTTGATCGAGCGGCTGGGATCGCCGCGGGCCGACGAGCGGATCGCGGCGGCGGAGGCGCTGGCGGCGATGAAAGAGAAGGCCGCGCCGGCGGTGGACGTGCTGGCGGGGCTGTTGGACGATGCGGAGGCGTCGGTGCGAGCGGCGGCGGCGCGGGCGCTGGGCTGGATCGGCCGGGCGGCCTCGCCGGCGGCCGAGCCGCTGATGGACCTGCTCGACGACCCCGCCGTCGAGGTTCGCGAGCGGGCGGCGTTCGCCCTGGGACGCCTCGATCCCCACGCCGCCGCGCCGGCGGTGGAGAAGCTGATCGCGCTGCTGCAGACCGACGTCGTGGAGGTCCGCCGGCGTGCGGCCACGGCCCTCGGCCCGCTGGGCGCCACGGATCCGCAAGCGGTGCTGCCGGTGCTGACCGCCGCCACGCGCCACGCCGACGCCGGGGTCCGCAACGAGGCGGTCCTGGCGCTCAAGGCGCTCGGCCCCGACGCCCGCTCGGCCGCGCCGGCCATCGCGGCGGTGGTGACGGGCGAGGCGGACGCGCGGGTCCGCAAGCACGCGGCGTTGACGCTGGGGCGGATCGACCCCGACCCGGCCGTCGCGGTGCCGGCGCTGATCCGCGGCATGAGCGATCCCCACGAGAAGACCCGTTTCGAATCGATCCTCTCGCTGTCGATGCTCGGCGCCGACGCAGTCGCGGCGACGCCGGCCCTGGTGGCGGCGCTGAACGACCCGGTCGAGCGGATCCGCAACGTCGCGGTCCCGCTGGCCCTGCGACGGATCGGCACGGCGGCGGTGCCTCGTCTGGCGGCGATCGTGCGGGACGACGACGACCCCCACCGCCCCCGCGCGGTGATGGCCTTGCGGATCCTGGGCACGCGGGACGCCGAGGTCGTCGCCCTGCTGCGCGAGGCCGCCCGCGACGGCGACCCGCGGGTCCGCCAGGCCACCCAGGCCCCCCTGCCCCGCGGCGCGACCGCGGTGGTTCGGCCTTGACACACCCCGACCCCCTGGGTAGAGGGGATCGGAAACCCACGACCTTTTCGTCCTGCTGGAGTCCCCCATGCTGGAAGTCGGCCAGAAAGAGATTAATGCGATCGCCGAGGTCCTCCGCAGCGGGCAGATGTTCCGCTATCACGCCGGCGGGCAGTGCGAGCGGTTCGAACAGCGCTATGCGGAGATGCTGGGCGTCAAGCACGTGTGCCTGACCAGTTCGGGCACGACGGCCCTGACGGCGGCGATGGTCGGGCTGGAGATCGGCCCCGGCGACGAGGTGGTCGTGCCGGCCCACACCTACATGGCCACGGCGGTGGCGGTCCTGGCGGCCGGGGCGATTCCGGTGCTGTGCGACATCGACGAATCCATCACGCTGGACCCCGTCGCGCTGGAGACGGTAATCGGCCCTCGCACGCGGGCGGTGGTGCCCGTTCACATGTGGGGCGTCGCGTGCGACATGCGGGCGATCCGTCGCGTCGCCAAGAAGCACGACCTGCTGATCGTCGAGGACGCCTGCCAGGCGGTCGGCGGCAGCTACAGGGGCAAGCCGCTGGGGACGCTGGGCGATGCGGCGGGCTTCAGTTTCAACTACTTCAAGAACATGACGTGCGGCGAAGGCGGCGCGGTCGCCACCAACCGCAAAGCGGTCGCCAACCGCGTCCGCACGATGATCGACTGCTGCAACGCCTACTGGACGGGCCGGAAGGCCGACGTGCGGCCCTTCGTGTCGAACGGCTCGCGTGCGTCGGAGATCGAGGGCGCCCTGCTGAACGTCCAGCTCGACCGCATCGGCACCCTGGTCAGCCGTCTGCGCGAGCAGAAGCAGCGGATCGCCGCCGAGACCGCCGACGCGGGCCTGACGCCCGCACCCGTCCACAACCCCGACGGCGAGTGCGCCACGCAGATCAGCTACCTGTTCGACACGCCCGCCCGGGCCGACCGGTTCGCCGAGCGGGTCGGCGGGACCGTCACCGGCAAGACCGGCCGCCACACGTACACGGAATGGGACCCGATCCTCGCCAAGCGCGGCTCGCACCACCCGGCGCTGGACCCCTTCCGCCTGCCGGCCAACCGCGGATGCCGCAAGCAGTACGGCAAGACCGTCTGCAAGGCCTCGCTGGGCCTCCTCGCCCGGACCGTCATGGTGAACCTCAACCCGCGCGCCACGAAGACCGACGTCAAGCAGAAGATCCGCGCGATCAACGAGGCCGCCGAGGCCGTGCTGGACTAGCGACCATGCCGGAAAGCCCCCGAGAGCTGCCGACGTTGACCACCGAACGACTCCTCCTGCGCCCCTTCACCCTCGCCGACGCCGGCGATATCCGCCGCCTGGCCGGGGCCAAGGAGATCGCGGCGACGATGCTGTACATGCCGCACCCGTATGAGGAGGGCCTGGCCGAGCGATGGATCGCCTCGCTTCCCGACGGCTGGGCCGCGGGCCGCGAGCTGCACCTGGCGATCACGACGGGCGCGACGGGCGAATTGATCGGCGCGGCGGGCCTGTCGGACCTGGACACCCCCCACCGGCGCGGGGAGCTGGGCTACTGGGTCGGCGTTCCTTACTGGGGACGGGGCTACTGCACCGAGGCGGCGCGGCGGCTCGTCCGCTTCGCCTTCGACAACCTGGGGCTCCACCGCGTCGTCGCCCATCACTTCACGCGGAACCCCGCCTCCGGTCGCGTCCTGGCCAAGATCGGCATGACGCACGAAGGCACGCTGCGCCAACACGTCCTCAAGAACGGCGTGTTCGAGGACCGCGAGGCATGGGGTATCCTCGCGACGGACCCGGCGGCGAAGCCCGGCGGGTGACGCCCCCCTACGGCACGTACGCCTTGGGCACGCCGATGCGGTCGGGCAGGCGCAGGTCGAGGTAGGTCGGGCCGGCGAGGCGACGGCCGTTGCGGCGATACCAACTGTCGAGGTAGCCGAGCCGGCGGTCCAGGGAAGGGGCGCCCACCGGCGGCAGGTTGCTGTCGGGCAGGTCGCCGAAACGGATCTCGGTGACGGCTTGGCCGTCCACAGCCACCAGGCGGATGGACGGCTCGGCGCGGTTGTAGCGGTGGCGGAAGTTGCTCACGTCGATGGCGGTGATCTGGTCGAAGTACGGCCTGTCGGCGAGCAGGCGCAGGACGTCCAGGCCCGCCGTCAGGTCGTCGCCGGGCCACACCACCCCGCTCTCGGGCGCCGGGGCGCGCAGACCGGTGATCCGTATCATCCGCCAACGCCCCGCCTGCAGGCGGGCGCTGTCGGTCGGCAGGACAATGCCCTCGACGTCGATGTAACGCTCGCCGCCCGGCCCGACGGCCTGGGCGACCGGCTTACGGTATTCCGCCGCCACGACGATCCGCCCGCCCGACATCGCCCCGTCGTCCGCGTCCACCGGCGCGCGCCGGATCCGCACCTCGTCCACCCGGCGGATCCACGGGCACCGCCGCGCCTCGGCATACACCCGCTCGGCCAGGTCCGGGTCGAACGTGCTCGGCGTCCGGCCGGCGGCCAGGGTCAACCGGGTGCGGATCTCCGCGGCCACCACGTCGTCCATCCACTCGGGGCGATCCGCCAACACCACGCCGGCGACGTTCTCGGCGTACGACGGCTGGGCCATCACATACCGGCGAAGCTGACGCAGGCCGTACCCGACGCCGACCACCGCCGCGACCGTCACCACGCAGATCAGGGCCCGGCGCCCCACTGCGCGCTTCTCCTCGTCGGACAGCGCCGCCCACCAGCGCCGAACCGCCCCCGGTTCGGCGGGGTTGGGCGACGGTTTGCGCTTGCGACGTGACGTTCGTCCCTTGGCCATAATACAGCTCACCCGCAGCTTCTGGACCGTCCCGACGACGACCACGACGGCGCCGGCGAGAGCTCCTCGTCGGCGACCCCCTGCCGCTCGAGCGTCATCCGCACCAGCCGGTCGCACAGGGCGGGGAAGTCGATCCCCGCGGCGGCGGCGGCCTTCGGCAGCAGCGAATGGGTCGTGAACCCGGGGATGGTGTTGGTCTCCAGCGCCCACAGGCGTCCGTTGGCGTCCACGCGAAAGTCCGTCCGCGACATGTCGCGGCAGCCGAGGACGCGGTGGGCCGTCAGGGCGGCGTTCATCAGGGCCCCGACCGTGTCGTCGTCGAGGCCGTGATCGAGGATGAATTCAGTGGCGTCGTCTTCGTACTTGGCGGTGTAGTCGTAGAAATCCCGTCGGACGCGGATCTCCATCACGGGCAGCGCCCGCCGGCCCAGCACGCCGACGGTGAACTCGCGTCCGGGGACGAAGCGTTCGACCAGGGCGCGGGAATACTTGTCCAGGAGGTCTCCCAGCGCCTCGGCCCGCCGGGCGGCGGTGCCGGCGATGACGATGTCCACGCTCGACCCGCCGTCGACGGGTTTGAGCACACAGGGCAGCCCCGGCGCGCGGAGCCACTGGGTCTGTCGGGGCGCGTCATCGAACGCCTCGACGAGAACCCAGTCGGGCGTGTCGAGCCCGCCCTTGCGGAAGACCTGCTTGCTGGCGGCCTTGTCCATCGCCAGTTCGCTGGCGTGCGGGCCGGAGCCGACATAAGGCACCCCGCGATCCTGGCAGCACTGTTGCATCCCGCCATCCTCGCCGAAGGCACCGTGCATCGCGATGAACACCACGTCGACGGCCGGGTCGTCCAGCGCTTCGAGGTGCGGCGGGTGGATGTCGGCCAGGCGAACCCGGTGCCCCCGCGTTTCCAGCGCGGCGGCGACGGCCTCGCCCGACATCAGCGAGACCTCCCGCTCCGCGGAAACGCCGCCGGTGGTCACGAGGATGTTCAGGGGCCCGTCGATGCCATGCTGCCGTGCGTCGTCCATGATCGTCTCCCCCCTGCCGTTGTCGTCCGCGACGCGTCCGGCGTCGCGACGGAGGGTTCACCACACTTCCAGTTCCAGTTCCAGGTACACCTCGAACCGCTTGTAGACCGCCTCGCGGATGGTGTTGATCAGCTTGAGCACGTCGGAGGCGCGCGTGCCGGGGTCGGCGAGGATGAAGTTGGCGTGCTTTTCGCTGACGTGCGCGCCGCCGACGCGCTGGCCCTTGAGGCCCGCCTGGTCGATCAGGGCGCCGGCGGACATGCCCCGGGGGTTCTTGAAGACGCAGCCGGCGTTGGGGTGGCCCAGGGGCTGGCTGTTCTTCTTGTAGATCCAGATCTCCTTGACCTGCCGGAGGATCCGGTGCGGATCGTCTTCGTTCAGGCGGAACGAGGCGCCGAGGATGACCGGCGAGGTGATGTTCGTGGAGCGGTAGCCGAAGGCCAGGTCGTCGTGCGTGCGGGTGAAGGCCACCCCGTCGGCGCCCATCACCTCGATCGAATCGACGATCGAGCCGACGTCGCCGAAGTCGCCGCCGGCGTTCATCTTGACGCACCCGCCGATCGTGCCGGGGATGCCCGTCAGGCACTCCAGCCCCGCCCAGCCCTGGCGGACGCAGTGCAGCACGAGCTTGGGCAGGTCGCGTCCGGCCCCGACGGTCAGCACGCCGTCGCCGTAGCGCACGCCGGAGAAGGCCTCGGCCGCCAGGTGGACGACGACGCCCTTCACGCCGGCGTCGTCGATCAGCAGGTTGGCCCCGGCGCCCAGCACGTGCACGGGCACATCGCTGTCGCGACAGCGGCGCAGGACCTCACGCAGCTGGTCGGCGTCGGTCGGCTCGACGAAGTACTCGGCCGGGCCGCCGATGCGAAACCAGGTGCGCTCCGCCAACGGCACGTTGGGGGTGACGATGGATGCCAGGCCCGCGAAAAGCTGCTTTGCTCCGGTGTCCGTCATACGATTGACCCCCGCGGGTCGCGGGGCGACCTCTCCGCTTGTCCGTCGTTCAGCCGATCCAGGATCGTATCGGCGATCTCCCACACGTTGCCCGCGCCCATCGTGACCAGCAGGTCCCCGTCGGTCAACGTCGCCGCCAGGTGGTCGGCGATCCGCGCGAACGTCTTGAGGTATCGGGCCCGCCCGCCCTGCAAGCGGATCTGCGAGGCCAGATCCTCCGATGAAATATAGTCTTTTTCGCGCACGCTGTCGCGGACGAAATAGATGTCCGGCACGACCACCTCGTCGGCGGCCGAGAAGCTCCGGGCGAAATCGTTCAGCAGGAACCGCGTCCGCGAGTGTTGATGGGGCTGGAAGACGCACACCAGCCGTCGCGGCCCGTAGCGGTCGCGCAGGGCCCGCAGGGTGACCTGGATCTCGGTGGGATGGTGGGCGTAGTCGTCGATGACCGTCACCCCGCGGGCGCGGCCCTTGACGGTCATCCGCCGGTGGGTGCCCTCGAAGTCGCCCAGCGCCTCGGCGATCTGCCGCGGCGCCAGGCCGGCATGGTGGCAGATGGCGCAGGCCGCCAGGGCGTTGTAGACGTTGTGCAGCCCCGGCTGCCGCAGGGCGACACGGGTGAAGTCCCGCCCGGTGAACCGCACGTCGAACCGGTAGAGCCCCTCGTCGGCGACGACATTCACCGCCCGCCACATGCAGCCGTCCCGCAGGCCGAACGTCTGTACCTCGCAAAGAGCCGAGCGGGCGACGGCGGCGACGTTGCGGTCCTCGCCGTTGACCACGGCGATCCCGTCGACGTTCACCCCGGCCAGGAAGCTGCGGAAGGCTTCGACAATCGCGCCGAGGTCACGGTAGCAATCGAGGTGATCCTCTTCGATGTTCAGCACCGTCGCCAGCGTCGGGCGGAGGTTCAGGAAGCTGCGGTCGTACTCGCACGCCTCCGCGACAAAGAACCGCCCTTGCCCGACGCGGCAGGGCCCGCCGAGCTGCCCCACGGTGGCGCCGACGATGAAGCTGGGGTCGCCCCCGGCGGCGACCAGGGCGTGGGCGATCATCGCCGTCGTGGTGCTCTTGCCGTGCGTGCCCGCGACGGCCACGCCGCACTGGGCGGCCATCAGCTCGCCGAGCATCCGGCTGTATTTGACGCACCGCACGCCCGCGGCGTCGGCGGCGAGGCGCTCGGGGTTTTCCTCGTGGATAGCGGCCGAGTAGACCACCCTGTCGCAGCCGGAGGGGAGGTTCTCGCCCCGGTGACCCAGTTGGATCGTCGCGCCGGCGGCGCGAAGCCGTTCGACGGCCGCCCCGCCCGCCAGATCGCTGCCGCTGACGATCGCGCCGCGATGGAGAAGCATGTCGGCCAGGGCGCGCATCCCCGTGCCGCCGATGCCGATCAGGTGAATGGTCTGTCCGGCGTAGGTCTGCTCCACCTGGTAGGGCCTCCGGTGCACCTGGCGTGAAAGCAACAGGGTGTGCCTCATCCTAACTCCTTCCGTGGACCAATGCAAAGGCCGCCCAACCGTGAGACCGGACCTCCGCAAGCCGCCCCCACCCGGCGGAAGGCCGCATCCGTGCGGGCGCACCGTGACGAGAGGCCAAAGATGGCCCGTCCTCTAGGGTTATCGTTCACCAAGGCGGATTTCCTTTACCCATTGACCCGCTCGCCAGAGAAGGGCGATCGGGTAGGCAGGGGCGATTGCTCGCCCCCGCCTCCCACACCACCGTAG
>JBMCUM010000089.1:0-8015 GCA_048622595.1 Planctomycetota bacterium
GGGAACGTGCGCGAGCTGGAGAACTGCATCGAGCGGGCGGTGCTGCTGACCACGGACGGGGTGATCCACGCCCACCACCTCCCCCCGACGCTGCAGACGTCCGACGCGTCGGACACGATCGGAACGGGCACGCTCGCCGAGCGCGTGGCGCTGTTCGAGCGGGACCTGCTCGTCGACGCCCTGAAGCGCACCGGGGGCAACCTCGCCGCGGCCGCCCGCGATCTGGGCTCCACGCCGCGGATCATCCGATACAAGAGCGACAAGCTCGGCATCGACCCGGGGCGGTATAAGCGTTCGGGCCGCTGAGCGTCCCGACGCCGATGGCGAAGGCCCGGCGCACCCGGCGTTTTTTCTTGCCGCCCCGTGCTTCCCGAGTACATTGCCGTCCGAACACGCGCCGCCCGCGGCGGACGGCGCCGTCATTCGGAGAGAAGCGATGCGTCTGATCGACTGGGTACACGAGACGCCGCGGCGTCTGGCCGTGCCGCTGGCGGGCTATCCTGCAACGCAACTGACGGCCTCTTCGGTCAAGCAGAACGAGTTCAACGCCGAGCTCCAGGCGAGGTCGCTGTACAAGCTCGTCGAGCGGGTCGCGCCGGACGCGGTGTTCACCATGATGGACCTGTCCGTCGAGGCCGGGGCGCTGGGTTTGCCCGTACGGTTCCCGCTGGCCGACAGCGCCGCGGTCGAGTGGCACCCGGTGCGGCAGGTGTCGGACCTGAACCAGTACAAGGCGGTCGATCCGCTCTATGACGGGCGGATATGGGTGTTTTTGGAGACGGTGCGGATTCTCAAGCGGCGGCTTCCGATTCCGGTCGGGGCGTACGTGATCGGTCCGTTCACGCTGGCGGGTCTTCTGATGGGCGCCAACCAGATCGCCCTGGCGACGATCGAGGAACCGGACCTGGTGCACGCCACGTGCAACTTCGCCGAGCGGGTGGTCATCGCCTACGCCCGCGCGCTGCAGGACGCCGGGGCGGACATGATCTGCATCCTGGACCCGACGTGCGTGATGCTCTCGCCGGGCGCCTACGACGAGTTCTGCGCCCCGACCGTGGAGAACGCCATCCGCCAGGTCGCCGCGCCGATCATCATCCACATCTGCGGGAACACCACGCACCTGATCGACGCGATGTGCCGCACCGGCGCCCAGGGCATCAGCGTCGGAAACCTCGTGCCCATCGCCGAGATCGCGCCGCGCGTGCCCACGGAGACCGTCATCTTCGGGAACATCAACCCCATCGGCACGATGCGTAACGGCGCGCCCGACGATGTCCGCAACGAGACGCTCGATCTGCTCGATTCCATGCGCGACTGCGACAACTTCGCCCCCGCCACCGGGTGCGACCTGCCGGCAGGGACGCCCATCCAGAACATCCGGGCGTTCGTGGACACGGTCAAGTCGGCTACAAGGTAGCCCCCGGCTGCGTCAAAACGCGCTCAGCTCGCGCAGCTCGCCGACGGCGAAGACGAGCTTGTCGACGACGCGATCGATCTGCTCGGTCGTCGTGAACCGCCCCACGCTGAATCGCAGCGCCCCGTTGATCCACTGCGGCGGCGTGCCGATGGCACGGAGCACGTGACTGGGCCGGTCCGACGCCCCGGAGCACGCCGACGCCGACGAGACGGCCACATTGCCCATCCGCAGGATCAGCGCCTCGGACTCGACATCGGCGAACGACAGGTTGAGCGTGTTCGGCAGGGAGGCGGTGGGGTCGCCGTTGCGTCGGATCCCGTCGAGGCGGCGCGCCACGCCCTCGTACAGTCGGTCGCGCAGCTTCGCCAGCCGCTCGCCCTCGGCGTCCATCTCGTCGGCCGCGATCTCAGCCGCGGCGCCCAGGCCCACGATGCCGGGAACGTTGAGCGTGCCGCTCCGCAGGCCGCCCTCGTGCCCGCCGCCGTGCATCTGCGCCGCGGGGCGCACGCGAGGTCGGCGACGGCGAACGTACAGGGCGCCGACGCCCTTGGGCCCGTACATCTTGTGCGCTGAGATGCTCACCAGGTCCGCCCCGATCGCCTCGACGTCCAAGGGCACCTTGCCCGCCGCCTGGGCCGCGTCCGTGTGCAGCAGCACGCCGCGGTCCTTGCAGATCCGCCCGATCTCGGCCAGCGGGTGCAGCGTGCCGATCTCGTTGTTGGCGGCCATCAGGGTCACCAGCACGGTGCGGTCGGTGACGGCCTCGGCGACCTGCGCGGGGGCGATGCGTCCGACCTCGTCGGTGTCTAGTTGTGTCACGCGCCATCCGCGCGTGGCGAGGTGGTCGCAGACGTCCAGCACGGCGCGGTGCTCGGTGCGGCAGGTGACGATGTGGTCGCCGCGTTCGCGATAGGCCTCGCAGACGCCCTTGATGGCGAGGTTGTTGCTCTCGGTGGCGCCGGAGGTCCAGACGATCTCGCCAAGCTGGGCGCCGATCAGCGCGGCCGCCTGCCGCCGTGCGGCGTCCACGGCGGCCTTGGCCTGGCGACCGGGCCCGTGCGGGCTGGCGGGGTTGGCGAACCGCTCGGTGAAGTAGGGGCGCATCCGCTCGGTCACTCGCGGGTCGACCGGCGTGGTGGCGTTGTGGTCCAGGTAGATGACCTCGTTGCTGCTCACGCCTGCATTGTACGGCCGGGGGGAGCGGGCTGCGAGCCCGGCTGGGCGGGGGAAGATGGCGGCGCGGGACGTGCTGCGTTGCGTCAATCCCTTCGGCCCCGAGGCGCAGGGGCGCGATCGCGGCGTTGCGGCCTCACGCGCCGCGGCGGGAGCGCGTCGCGCGGTCGAGCACCTTGCGCAGCGCCGTTCGCCGCCGGCGCTTGAGCAGCGAGGGGAACTTGTCGATGACGGCGTTGATCTGCTCCGGAGGCATCGAGGGCATGTTCAGCACGCTTCGGTTGGCGTATGCGGCGCTCTCGCGCGGCCCGGTCAGCCAACCGTTCTCGCGGCACAGCTCGGCGGCGCGGGTCCCGGGCGCCGGGTAGAACGCGCGCGGGTGGACCTCGTCGACGCCGGCGCGGCGGAGCAGGTCCAGCGTCTCCTCGACCGTGATCTCCGACTCGTACGGCGCGCCGACGAAGACCTCGACGACGACGCCCAGCCCCGCCTCGGCGAGGCGGCGGCAGCCGGCGACCACGGCCTCGTCGCTCAAGTGCATCGAGAGGACCTCCTCGCGGATGAAGCGGCTGCCCGAGCCGATGTGCGTGTGCACCCGGCGGGTTCCGGCGGCGGCCAGCGCCGCGGCGACGTCGTCGGTGGCCTTCTCCAGCCGCGCTTGGCAGCCCAGCGGCAGGCCGCAGCGCCGCGGGTACTCCGCCGCGAATTCGTCCAGCCACTCGGCGTCCATCGCGAAGCAGTGATCGAAAAAGCTGACGCGCGACGCGTCGGGATACGCCCTCGTCGCCGACTCGACCTCGTCCAGGACGTTCGCCACGCTGCGCCGGCGGACGAAGGGCACGTCCTGCCCGGCGTACAGGTCCATGTACCAGTCATTGATGCAACAGGCGCACCACAGGGGGCAACCGCGGGCCGCCTTGAACGCCAGCTGCCCCGTCTCGGCGATGATGCGGGCGGTGTCGAACAGCTCGCGGTCCGGGAAGGGCAGCCCGTCCAGGTCCGCGGTCAGCGGGGCGGGTCCGGACCGCACCAGCCCGCCGCCGCTGCACGTCCACAGCCCCTCGATGTCCTCGGTGTCGCGGCCGTCGCCGAGACGCTCCAGCCACGCCACGATCGGACGCTCGTACTCGCCCAGTGCCAGCACCGCGACGCCGGGGAAGCTGATCGCCCGCGTGGGCCGGGCCGTGGCGTACGCGCCCACCACCGCCACCGGCGCGTCCGTCAGTTCCGCCAGCGCCGCGGTCGTCCGCCGCGCGGCGGCCACGTGGTGCAGCCCTACGTCGACCACGACGGCGCCGGGTTGCCGGTCGGCCACGGCCGCCGCCACGCGCTCGCGCCGCGACGCGCCCAGCGTGACCAGCGAGCAGGAGATGCCCCGCTGGTCGGCCAGCGCCGCCAGCACGCCGAGCGGATGGGAGAAGACCGGCGGCGGATCGGTCGCGCGCGGATCGGAAAACTGTATCAGCAGGGCGTGCACGGCGTCCTCCCGTCGGGCGGATTGTACCACGGCGCGGCGTTGACACCAGCATTCCGAGGCGGTAGGTTTCTCGTCCGCAATCCTTGGGTGCTGCCGGTGGCGCGCGGGCGCCCGCCGACGCGCCCGTCCGCAATCCACGGAGTCGTCATGAGCAAGCGCAAAGGCCAGGCCGCCGCCAAGGCGGAGAAGAACCGCAAGCGCCGCATGAAGTGGTGGCGCGAGAGTCGTTTCGGCATGTTCATCCACTGGGGGCTGTATTCGCAGCTCGGGCGCCACGAGTGGGTGATGAACCGCGAGCGGATTCCGCGGCAGCGGTACGCGCGGCTGGCGAAGACGTGGAAGCCCAAGGAGCGTCCGGCGCGCGAGTGGGCCAAGCTGGCGCGGGACGCGGGCATGAAGTACATGGTCATGACGACCAAGCACCACGAGGGCTTCTGCCTGTGGGACACGAAGCAGACGGACTACAACGCCGTGCGGCGCGGGCCCGGGCGCGACCTCGTGGCCGAGTACGTCGACGCCTGCCGCGAGTTCGACCTGAAGGTCGGGTTCTACTACTCGCTGATGGACTGGCACCACCCCGACGGGCACAGGTGCGCCACGAACGAGGCGGCCCGCAAGCGGTTCGTGGCGTTCACTCACGGGTGCGTCGAGGAGCTGATGAGCAACTACGGGAAGATCGACATCCTGTGGTACGACGTGCCTGCTCCGCTGCAGACCCCCGAAGCGTGGGAAAGCGCCGAGATGAACGAGATGGTCCGCACGCTCCAGCCGCACATCCTGCTCAACAACCGCTCCCGCCTTCCCGAGGACTTCGGCACGCCCGAGGAGCACATCCGCGCCCTGGAGGCCGGGCGGGCGTGGGAGGCCTGCATGACCTTCAACGGCTCGTGGGGCTACATGCCCTCCGCCCCCGAGGACGACTGGCACTCGACGCGGGACGTGGTCAAGATGCTTCGCCAGGTGACGGCCGGGGGGGGGAACCTGCTGCTGAACATCGGTCCCAAGCCGGACGGGTCCGTCCCCGACGAGGCGTATCCGCGCCTGGAGGCGGTGGGCAAGTGGCTGGACAAGTACGGCCAGTGCGTTTACGGGGAGGTCGACCGCGCCGAGGCGTTGCGGGGCATGCCGTTCGGAAGCTTCACGCGACGGGGCCGGACGGCCTACTTCTGGTGCGACCGCTGGGTCGGCGACGAGCTGACGATCGGCGGGCTGCGGAGCAAGCTCACCAGCGTCGAGCTGCTCGGCAGCCGGCGGAAGGTCCGCTTCCGCCAGAAGGGCGACCGCCTGACGCTGAGCAACCTTCCTTCGACGTGCCCCGACAAGCTGGTGGGCATCGCGCCGATCCGCATGGAGTTCGCCTCCAAGCCGCGACAGGAGCACGGCGCCAGCTTCCCGCTGGGACGCTGAGGCGCCGGACGCGCCGCACGTACGAGGGATCGGACGACAGCCGCCGGGTAGCTGAGCGGTCTAAGGTAAGTTCGTAGCGCCGGGGCAAGCTCACAACGGACGATCCGGCCGGGCGAAGCCCGACGCGCCTTGCGCCCCGGCCCGCAGGGCCGTAGGTGTGTAGCCGGGGGCGAAGGCCGACGCACCTTGTGCCCCGGCCCGCAGGGCCGGAGGTGTGTAGCCGGGGGCGAAGCCCCCGGAACCCATGCTGGACCCCTGCCGGGCCGGAGGTCCGGCTGGAAAAGCTTACGGGCCTTCGGCCCGCGCGCTTCATCGCGCGGGAAAGCAGGCGGGCGAGGTCTGGGGCCTTCTACCGACCGAAGAGGAGCATCAGGTCGTCGGCGTAGGGGCGCAGAATGGTCATCAACGGGTCGTAGGCAACCATGACGACCACGGATGCCGCGGCCAGCCAGGGTCCGTACGGAAGCTCGCGCTGCCCGCGTCCGACAGCCGCGCCCGCCGCCCACACCAACCCGAAGAACGGCGCCACGAAGAACGCCACCGACGGGACCACCCACCCGGTCACCGCGCCGACCGCGGCGAGGATGTGCACATCGCCCAGCCCCATCGCCTCCTTGCCGAACCCCAGCGTCCCCAGGATCCGCATGCCCCAGATCCACAGCCCGCCGACGAGGTAGCCGAACACGGCCGCACCGGCGCCGAGGACGCGCGGGGCTATCTGGGGGTGGCGTCCGGGGTCGAGCAGCTCGCCCCACGCCTGCCCGGCGGCGGGGACGTAGCGGAGCACGGCGCCCGCGGTCGCGGCCAGCACGATCGCCGGGGCGAGGAATACGAGTTCGCGCAGGACCTCGCGGCGGGGGTTGACGCCGTGTGCGCTCGTGAAGGCCACGCCGTGCGGGCGGTTGTCCGGTGCGTCCTCGCCGCCCGGTCCGGTGGGGGCGGCGTCGGCGAAGCTGGGGCGGATGAACCCCGCGCGCATCAGCGCGATCGCCCCGGCCAGACCCAGCAGCGCCGCGAAGCTCATCGCCACGGGTGTCGGTCCGACCGTCGTCAGGAACGGGTGGGGGTCGAGCGCGGCGCCCGCCACGCCGATGATCGAGCAGACCCACAGCACCTCCAGCGGGACCACCCACAGGTCGGCGTCGACCAGCGACGCGGCCAGCAGCCCGCACACGAGCGCCGCGTGGGCGGTGAACATCGGCCAGTCCGCCGGCAGCGCCGTCGCGCCGCGGCGGACGTCGAGGACGAAGTAACAGACGTAGAGTCCGGCGACGAGCACGGCCGAGGCGAGCTCGACGACGAGGTATCGCGGGGAGATCCGCGCCGAACAGTCGCGGCAGCGCCCGCGCAGCACGAACCAACTGACGATGGGGATGTTGTCATACCAGCGGATGGCCCGGCCGCAGTGGGGACAGTGACTTCCCGGGAAGACGATGCTCTGGCCTCGCGGAAGGCGGTGGATGACGACGTTCAGGAAGCTGCCCACGCACGCGCCCAGCACGAACAGCATGACGGTCCAGAAGATCTCCATGGTGCTCCCGTGCGGCTTTCGGCGACAGGATAGCAGCCGCGGCGCATTTCGCCAGCTTCGATCATCGCTCCTGCGACGGCGCGGCGCCGGGCGCCGGGCCAAGCAGGCGCAGCGTTCGCACGATGCGCGTCAGGCGCCGGCGATTGTCGAGCGTGTCCGCCCCGGCCGCGGTGACGGCGACCACGCGCCGCCCGTCGACCGCCACCATCGCCGCCAACACGCGGGCGTCTCCGTCACGTCGGAAGGTTCCGGTGAGCATCGCCGCCGGAACGCCGCCGGCGAGCATCAGCGACTCGGTATCGCCCAGCTTGAAGTCGGCGTAGGCGCCGGCGAGGCGGTCGGCCATCTCGCCCAGTCGTGCGTCCGGCTCGACGGGGCGCGGAGCGCTGTGCTGGCGGACCTGGAGGTGCGCCCCGTCGGGCGCGCGGAAGTCCACCGCGACCGGGGCGTCCGCCTCGACGGGCTCGAAGGGCTCGGGCACGTCGAGACTGAAGCCGGCGCTTGTGTTGCGGTAGCGGTTGGTGTCGGCGCCGGGCGATGCCCATCCGATGTCGTAGTATCCGTCCGGAAGCGCCTTTGGCGACTTGCCGTCGCCGCGCTCGAACCGCACGGATTTGTTCGCCGAGATGCGGTGAACCCGCCCGAAGCCCTCGACGCGCGTCCGCGCCTCGACCTGCGACGACTCGTCCAGCCAGACGCCGCTGCGCGTGTCGATCAGCCAGCGGGGCCGGGCGACGGCGCGGACGGTGCGGTCCCGCACTCGCGCCTCGAGCTTCATCTTCCCGCGGACTTCCGCGACGCCGTCGCGGACGGCCGTCAGCGTGAACTGCGCCTCGCGGACCGTCCACGCCGCGCCGCCGGCGAGGCGCTGACCCTCGGCCCAGGCGTCCAGCGCCGCCGGCGCCGGTCGCCATGACTCGCCGACCGCCACGCGGCGGTCCGGCATCAGCGCCGCCCGGTCCGTCGGATACGCCTGCAGCGCCGACGGTCTCAGCAGCACGTCCTTGACC
>JBMCUM010000090.1:0-7956 GCA_048622595.1 Planctomycetota bacterium
GAAGGTCTGGCCGATGCAGCGGCAGTGGATCGCCGCCCAGCGGGAGATGCTCCAGCTGCGCCTGCTGACCCAGGGCATCGGGTTCGCCGTGACCGCCACGGTGTGGGTCGTCGGGTCGGTCTCCGTGCTGAAGCTGGACCTGGCGATCGGGACGCTCATCGCCTTCGTCGCCTACCAGACGCAGTTGACCAACATCGTCAACATGCTGACGAACATGTGGGGGCAGTTCGCCAGCGCCCGAGCCGGGTTCGACCTGTACCACACCATCATGGACACGCACTCGACCGTGACGGATCGCCCCTCGCGGGACATACCGGACCAGCTCCGCGGCGAGTTGCGGTTCGAGAACGTCACCTTCGCCTACGACGAGACGCCGGTGCTCAACGGGCTGAACCTCACCGTCCCGGCGGGGCAGACCGTCGCTCTGGTCGGGCGCAGCGGCTCGGGGAAGACCACGCTGGCGAACCTGCTGCTGCGCTTCTACGACCCTGACGAGGGGCGCATCACGCTGGACGGCGTGGACATCCGCGAGCTGCCCCTGCGCCGCTACCGCGGGCTGTACGGCGTGGTCCTCCAGGAGCCGTTCCTGTTCGACGACTCCATCGCCAACAACCTGCGCTGCGCCCGCCCGGACGCCGACGAGGAGCAACTGCGACGCGCGCTGCGCGACGCCCGCGCGCTGGACTTCGTCGAGGCCCTTCCCGACGGGCTCCGGGCGCGCGTCGGCGAGGCCGGCGCCTCGCTGTCCGGCGGGCAGCGCCAGCGCATCAGCATCGCCCGGTGCATGCTGCTGGACGCCCGGTTCCTCCTGCTCGACGAGGCCACCAGCGCCCTGGACAACGAGACCGAGCGCGTCGTGCAGTCGGCGCTGGACAACCTGTTCCGCGAGCGCACCGCCTTCGTGATCGCCCACCGCCTGTCGACCATTCGCCGGGTCCACCGCATCCTGGTCTTCGACGACGGGCGACTGGTGCAGGACGGCGGGTTCGACGACCTGCTCGCCCGGGAGGGGCTGTTCCGCCACCTCTACTCCATCGCCACCTCCACCAGCACCCGGGACGTCAAGCTCGACGAGGCGGGTTTCGCGTAGCGCCGCCGGTCCGCCCGGTGCTCTGCGGGGCTTGCCCCTCGGCGCGGCGGCGGCGGTGCGTCATAATCCCCGACCGTGAGCGACGAGGCGCATCACGAGCGGGAGCGGTTCTTCGGCGCGGCCAAGCTGGTCGCCGGCGTCACCGTCCTGTCGCGCCTGCTGGGCATGGCGCGGGACATCGCCATCGTCGCGCTCGGGGCGACCCGCGCCACCGACGCGTTCTGGACCGCCTTCTCCGTGCCCAACCTGCTGCGGCGCCTGTTCGGCGAGGGCGCCCTGTCGGCCGCCTTCGTCCCCGTGTTCACCGACGTCTCCGAGGCCGAAGGATGGGACAAGGCCCGACTCGTGCTGGCCAACACCGCCGCGCTGCTGGCGCTGCTGCTGGGGGCGCTGGTGGTCGTCGGGGAGGTCGCCGTGCTGGGCTGGGTCGCCCTCGGCGCGGCGCAACCGGACACGGCGCTGCTGCTGCGCCTTCTGGCGATCATGCTTCCATTCATGTTCACGATCTGCCTTCTGGCGCTGGGCTCGGCGGCGCTTCAGTGTAAGGGACGGTTCGCGTATCCGGCCTTTGCGCCCATCGTGCTGAACGTGTTCCTCCTCGCCGCGGCCGCCGGGGCCCACACCGGCCTGTCCGGCGCGGGCGCGAGCCAGTTGACGCTGCTGGCCGCTGCGGTCGTCGTCGGCGGGGCGGCGCAGCTCGCCGGCATGGTGTGGCTGTTGCGGCGGGTGGGGTTGTGGGCGCCGCTTCGTCTGCGTCCGGTGCTGGCGCCGGTCTGGCGGATCGGTCGGCTGATGCTTCCGATGATGATCCCGCTGGGCATCCTGCAGTTCAGCGCGCTGTTCGACCGCGCGTACGCGTGGTTCATGACCGCCACGCCCGGCGAGCCGACGCTGGAGCTGCTGGGCTGGACCGTCCCCCGCCCGCTGGAGCCCGGGGTGGTGACCTGCCTGTACGCCGCGGCGCGACTGTACATGTTCCCGCTGGGGATCATGGCGCTGTCGCTGGCGACGGCGGTGTTCCCGCTGATGTCCCGCTACGCGGCGCGGAACGACACCGACGGGCTCCGCCGGGCGACGAACCGCGCCCTGCGCCTGAGCATCTTCCTGGGCATCCCCTCCGGGGTGGGGCTGATCCTTCTGGCGACCCCGACCGTGACGGCCATCTACCGCCACGGGCAGTTCGCCGACGCGGCGCGTCCGGCGGCGATCCTGCGGATGTACTGCCTGGGCATGCCGGCCTACTTCGCCAATCACATCCTGCTGCGGGCGTATTACGCCCAGAAGGACACCCGCACGCCGCTGAAGGTCACCGCCGCTCTGGCCGGGTGCAACATCCTGCTGGTGGTCGTGCTGATCTTCCCGCTGCGTGCGGCGGGCGTGGGGCTGGCTACCGCCCTGACCGCCGCGACCACCGCCCTGCTGCTGACGGCATTCCTGCGACGCCGGTGGGGGCGCCTGGGGCTGCGCCGCATCGGCCGCTCCGCCGCGCGGACCGCCTTGGCCAGCGGCGTCATGGCCGCAGCGGTGATCGCCGCGAAGTACGCCCTGTCCGCTCCCGGGCGAGCACTGGCCGACAGCGCCGGGCGCCGCTGGCTCGCGCCGGGCGTGGTCGTGGTCGGCGCGGTCGTCGCCGGGGCGGGCAGCTACCTCCTTGCGACGTTGCTGCTGCGATGCCCGGAGCTGTCGGAACTGCGCGGCCGCGCCAAAGCCCCCCCGCCAGCGGATACAATGCATCACAGCGAACCGGAGAGCCACGACGATGCCTGAGACCGCGAATGAAAACGTATCGCGGGCGTCTCGCCTGCGCGTGGCGAGGGCATCTTGCCCTCGCTGTGTCCGCCTATGCCGCGGTCGGGACGGTCGCGGGACGCGCGGGCAAGCCATACGGCCCGTCCAGGATCGTCGAAGACCTCGTACGAGTCGTATGACCGTCGGGGCCCGCGACACGGATCCGGCCGGTGTGCATACACGTTCTGAGACCGCCGAATTGCCCGGTGAATACGCCGACGCCGACCGCGCCACCCTCGAGCGCCGCATCGCCGCTCGCAAGGAGGAGCTGGGCGAGCGGGTGGTCATCCTCGCTCACCACTACCAGCGCGACGAGGTCTTCCAATTCGCCGACTTCACCGGCGACTCGCTGAAGCTGTCCCGACAGGCCGCCGAGCAGCACCGCGCCGAGTTCATCGTCTTCTGCGGCGTGCACTTCATGGCGGAGTCGGCCGACATCCTCTCGGCGCCGCACCAGCGGGTGTGCCTTCCGAACATGGCCGCCGGCTGCGCGATGGCGGACATGGCCGAGCACGCGGATGTCGCCGAGGCGCTGGAGGAGCTGGGCCAGGCGACGGACGAGCCGATCGTCCCGGTGACGTACGTCAACTCGACCGCGGCGATCAAGGCGCTGACCGGGCGCGCCGGCGGGGCGTGCTGCACCTCCTCCAACGTGCGGAAGGTCTTCGACTGGGCGCTGCGGGCGACCGACGACGGCGGCGCCGCGGCGCGGAAGATCCTCGCCGTTCCGGACCAGCACCTGGCGCGGAACACGGCCGTGGCGATGGGCTTCGGCGAGGACGACCTGGCGGTGTACGACCCACAGCTTCCCCTCGGCGGGCTGCGTGCGAACGACGTGGACCGCGCCACGTTCGTGCTGTGGAAGGGGCACTGCTATGTCCACCAGTTCTTCACGCTTCCGGACGTGCAGCGCGTCCGACGGGCCGAGCCCGACGCGACGATCATGGTCCACCCCGAGTGCCCGCGCGAGGTGGTCGACGCCGCCGACCGCGCCGGAAGCACCGAGCAGATCCGCGCCGCCGTCGCCGACGGGCCCCCGCAAAGCCGCTGGGTCATCGGGACCGAGAGCAACATGGTCAACCGCCTCGCCCGCGAGCACCCGGACAAGTCGGTGCGCGTCCTCTCGGGCGGACCGGCCACCTGCGTGCAGATGTCCCGCATCGACCTTCCGCACCTGCTGTGGACGCTGGACTGCATCGCGGCCGGAACGCCGGTCAACGTCGTCCGCGTGGACGAGCCCGTCGCCGCCGACGCCCGGACCGCGCTGGAGCGGATGATCGCGATCTGACGGCAGCGGCGGTCCGCGGATCACCCGCGCCGCACGGCGCGCCTTGGCGCGAAATTCGCGCTCACTTCATCCGCCCGTCATGCCGATACAGTAGATGGTTGTCCACCGGTTCGCGTCGGGCGCACCGGCGAGCAGACAAGAGGCAGCACCATGAAGGTACTCCTTGCCGACCCGGACGGGCAATTTGCAGAGCTGGCGACCCACTTCCTGGAATCCCACGCGCACCTGGTCGTCCACCAGCCCAGCCCGTGGGCGGCGCTGGGGCGCATCCGACACTGGCGGCCAGACCTGGTCATCGTCGCGGCCGAGCTGGCCCCCAGCGGCATCCTCGAGCGCATCGCCGAAATGCCCGAGCGTCCCGCCGTGCTGCTGACCGACCACATGGACCGCTACGACCGCGCGTGGCGCGCCTGGCAGCGCGGGGGCGACGAGCTGTTCCTCAAGCCCATCCTCTACCGCGACGACCTGCACAACGCCGTGATGACCGCCCGCGAGAACGCCGTCACGGGCTCGCGCGGCCGCCGCCACCAGGCCGTGCCCGCGTAGAAACCCGCCACCCTGCCGCGGCGCCGTCAAGCCGGGCCGAAGGTCCGGCTGGGAAAGCACCACTCGCCCCCTCGGGTCGAGCAGCGGATTGGACGCGTTCCGGGGCCTGAAACCGGAGCGTAGCGCAGGTGCGTATGGGGGCCCCGGCTAAAGACCGACCGCCCGTACGGGCGTACGACGGAACGCACGTTCCGGGACCTGAAGGCCCGGGCCAGTGCTCTGTGACAGGTCAAACGATTGATTGGGGGACATGACTTGCGCAGCAGCCACGTTTGCCACAAGGGGGTGGTTGTGTCGCAAACTGCGGCACCGCTCAATTCAGATGTCGCAAACCACTAACCGTCCGGCATGCGCAGGTTCGCCTTCCGCCCCGCGCCCGCGTCGAGGGCGATGTACAGATCGCCCCCCGCCGGACGCACGCCGGAGGCGGGGAAGCGCTCGCGACTTGGCGCATCGTCGCTGAGCACACCGGCGACGGCATCTGCCTTGTCCTCCCCGGTGACCAGCAGCACCACGTTCCGCGCGGCGTTGATGACCGGGAAGGTCAGCGTCATGCGCTTCCGCCCCAGTTGCGGCACGTGCGCGGCGACGACCAGGCGGTCCCGCTCTTCGAGCGCCTCCAGGTCGGGGAACAGACTCGCCACGTGCCCCTCCCCGCCCATGCCCAGCAGGACGGCGTCGAACCGCGGAAGCCCCTCGGGACCGGGCGGGACGCACCGCCGGACGGTGTGCTCGTACTCGGCCGCAGCCGCGTCCAAGTCCGGCGCGTCGGCCGGCATGGGGTGAACCTGGTGGGCGGGAACGGGCAGGTGGTCCAGCAGGAGGCGCTGGATCATCCCGAAGTTGCTGTCCACGTCGTCGTGGGGCACGTCGCGCTCGTCGGTGAAGAAGAACTCCACCTGCGACCACGGCAGGTCGTCGGCCATCGCCCGCTCGGCGAGGATGCCGTACAGCGGGCGGGGTGTGGTGCCCCCGGGGAGGGCGACCCGGCAGGCGCCGCGCCGGGCGACGGCGTGGCGGACGAGGGTGCAGAACAGGTCGGCGACGTAGCGGCAGGCGTCCTCCACCGTCGCCTTGACCACCACCTTCGGTCGTCTCGTCGCGTCGCTCATCGCATCGGTCGCTTTCGCCCGCGTCGGGTTACGCCCCCTGCCAGGCGATATACGCATCGCCGAACAGCCGGTCCGCATCCGTCGGGCCCCACGAGCCCGGGGCGTACATCTTCAATGTCGGCAATCCGGTCGATTCCCATTGAGCTTTGATCGGGTCGACGATGCGCCAGGAGGCCTCGACCTCGTCGCTGCGGATGAAGCTCATCGCCTCGCCGCGCAGCGCGTCCAGCAGGAGGTGCTCGTAGGCCTCGGGCGAGGCGGCCTCGACGGCGCTTCCGTAGCTGAAGTCCATGCGCACCGGGCGCAGCAGCGGGCGCATGTCCGGGACCTTGGCGTCGAAGCCCAGCGCGATTCCCGCGTCCGGGTACAGGCGGATGATCAGCCGGTTCGGGCTCCGCACGTCGCACTGCGGGTCCGTGAACGGGCCCGGTACCTCGCGACGGAACACGATGACGATATAGCTGGTTTTGGCGGCCAGGCGCTTGCCCGTCCGCAGGTAGAAACCCACGCCGCGCCACCGGTCGTTGTCGATCGCCAGGCGCACGGCGGCGTAGGTCTCGACTTGGGAATCCTCGCCGACGCCTTCCTCGTCGCGATAGGCGGGGGCGTCGTCGCCGGCGGCGTACTGGCCCCGCACCGTCCAGTCGGCGATCTTGTCGGCAGGCGGCGGGGTCACGGCGCGGAGCAGGTCGACCTTGCGGTCGCGGATCTCCTCGCACCGGACGCAGTCGGCGCGTTCCATCGTCGTCAGCGCCAGAAGCTGGAGCATGTGGTTCTGAATCATGTCGCACAGCGCCCCGACGCGGTCGTAGTACCGTCCGCGACGCCCCTCCATGCCGCTCGGCTCGGCCGTCGTGATCTCCACGCGGTCCACGAACCGGTTGTTCAGCAGCGGCTCGAACACGGCGTTGGCGAACCGCAGCACCAGAATGTTCTGCACCGTGTCCTTCCCGAGGTAGTGGTCGATGCGGAACACGTCCGACTCGTCGAACCACCGACCGATCGCCTCGTCGAGCCGGCGGGCGCTGTCCAGATCCCACCCGAAGGGCTTCTCCACCACCAGGCGCGCGAAGCCCTCCTCGGCGCCAGGGCGGTTCAGGCCCGCGCGGCCGAGGTTCTCTACCGTCGTCTCGAACACGTCCGGATTCGTGGCGACGTAGTGCAACCGGTTGCCCCCGGCGCCGACGGCCTCGTCCAGCTCGGCCGCACGCGCCGCGAGCTGCTGCAGATCCTCGGCGCGATCGGCGTGTGCGATCTGGTAATGCACGCGCCCGGCGAGGGCCTGCCACGCCTGCTCGTCCACGGGCCGGTCGCGCGAGTGCTCGCCCACCGCCTCGCCCAGGCGCCGGCGCAGCTCGTCGCCACTGATGTCCCGCCGCCCGACTCCCAGGACGGCCGTCCGCTCGTCCAGCAGCCCCTGGCGTTGAAGATTGTACAGGGCGGGGACGATCTTCCGCGCGGCCAGGTCGCCCGTGACCCCGTACAGCAGCAGCACGCACGGCGGCGCCGTGGGCGGTCCGGTTGCGGCGGCATCGAGCGCTGATTGCAGTCCGGTCATGCTCCGAGCTCCCGCGGCGGCGTTGCTCCGGTGGCTCCGTGCCCATTATAGCTCACGGGCGCCGGGACAACCGGGGATGCCGACCGCGGCGCGCGGCGTTACAATGGCGGGGTCATGAGCGTCCGCCGCGCCACTGTCGCCGACGCCCGCGCCATCTGCGAGCTGGTCAACAGCTACGCCGAACGCGGGCTGATGCTTCACCGCTCACTGGAGGGCGTCTACGCGTCGCTGCGCGATTTCCACGTCGCGGTCGAACAGGACCGCGTGGTCGGATGCGTCGCCGTCCGCGTGTTCTGGTCCGACCTGGCGGAGATCAAGTCGCTGGCGGTGGCGTCGACCCATCGCCGAAAGGGACTGGGCCGGACGCTGGTCGAGACCGCCGTCGCCGACGCCCGTTTGCTGGGCGTGCAGAAGCTGTTCGCGCTGACCTACGAGCCGGAGTTCTTCGAGCGGATGGGCTTTACGCGGATGGATCGCGACGCGCTTCCGGAGAAGATCTGGCGCGAGTGCATCGCGTGTCCCAAGGTCGACGCCTGCGACGAGATCGCCATGCTGCGGACGCTGGACACGCCCG
>JBMCUM010000091.1:0-7912 GCA_048622595.1 Planctomycetota bacterium
CGGTCCGCCGTCAGCGAGTCGAGGATCTGCTCGGCGATGCGGACGTCGCCGGTCTGGCGCAGCCGGTCCACTTGGCGGTGCGACTCGACGGTCCGACGGACCGCGGGCGGAACGCGGAGGTAGCGGATGTAGTCCGTCATCGCCTCCTGGTCGCCGAAGGCGGCGTTCACCGAGTTGTGGACGACGCGGTAGACCTCCGGCCAGTAGGCGCGCTCGCTGAACATGTTCAGCAGCTTGTCCATGCGCTCGACGTCCTGTACGTCGCCCCGCTCCAGGTTCCTCAGCGTGCTGCCGCGGTCCTTGTGCTCTTTGATGATCCGCTCTGCGCGTGCGACGGTGGCGGTGTTGTCGTCGTCGGCCAGCACCGCGCGGTCCTGGTACGCGCGCCACACGGGCAGGGCGAGAGCGACGACCAGGGCGGCCGCGGCGGCAGCGAACCAGGGGCGCTTCTTCGCCCACAGGCGACGGTGGGCCAACTCCCCGGGCAGCAGGTTGGTCGCCACGGGGCTGAGCCCCAGCGCCTGCACCGCCAGCCCGTAGGCGACGCCCAACGACTGGACGTTCTCGGTGAAGGCGGGGGTGTTGACCTCCGGCGACGGTTGGAGGCGGTTGTAGTTGTCCAGGCGCGTCACGGGGACGTTGAGGTTCTGCTGGAGGAACTTCTGGAGCCCGGGCAGGCGGAAGCCGTTGCCCAGTCCCAGCACGCGGGCGAACCGGGTCTCGCGGTGCAGGGAGGTGTAGTACCCGATGGACCGCTGGATCTCCTGGACCAGGTCGGCGAAGACCGGACGCATCGCCTGGAAGATCTGGCGCGCGTACTTGCTGGTCGCCGCGGTGCGTTTGAGTTTCTCGGCCTTGGCGAACGACAGCTTGAACGCGCGGACCAGGGCCTGGGTGAAGTTGTTCCCGCCGATCTGGATGGTGCGGGTCCAGATGCGCGCCCCGTCGGAGACGACGAGGTCGGTCTTGTCGGTACCCACGTCCAGCAGCAGCGTGGCGCCGTCGTCGGCGAGCTGCTCGTCGCAGACCATGAAGTTGTACAGCGCCAGCGGCGCCATTTGCACGATGTCGACGCTCAGGCCCACCTCGCTGAGCTGGGCGATCGCCTCGTCGACGTTCTCGCGCTTCATGGCGAACAGGCCCACCTCCACGTCCGGCGAGTCCGGGTCCTGGAAGGTCTGCCACCGCCAGATGACGTCGTCGATGGGGAAGGGGATTTGCTGCTCGGCCTCGAAGCGGACGATGTCCGGGACCTTTTTTTCCTCGACGGGCGGGAGCTTGACGAACTTGGTGAAGCTGGTCTGTCCCGGTACGGCGACGGCGACGGTGGCGTCGGCGACGTCGTTCCTCGCGAGGAACTGCTCCATGCTGGCCTGAATGATCTGACGCCGATCGGCGTCTTCCTGCGAGAGGATCTTGGGGTGCTCGATGATGTCGAGGGCTTCGACCCGAAGCTCGCCGTCGAGGTTTCGCAGCTTCAGCGCCTTCAACGCGCGCTGACCGACATCGATTCCCCACACGGTTCGTGGCGCAGGCATAAGCACTCCTTGCCCTGGGGACATACATAAGCCGCACCGCCGTGTCGCTCCGGGCGAAACGCCCCGCGACGCGGGCAAGCCCACAGGCCCGGGCACGATGCGGTATACTACCGGTCCGTCGGGGTGTCGGCAACCTCTGTCCAACCCCGGCGACGCCCGACCGGGCCGCGCCTCACCCCGCGCAACACGCACCCGGGAACGCGACAAGCGATGCCGAAATTCACTATGACAACGTTGGGCTGCAAAGTCAACCAGTACGACGGGGCAGCCCTGACCGCGCGTCTGACCGGCGCCGGGCTGGTACCCGCCGCCGACGGCGAGCCCTGCGACGCGCTCGTGGTCAACACCTGCTGCGTGACCACAACCGCCATGCGCAAGAGCCGACAGGCGCTGCGACGCGTGCTGCGCGCCCATCCCGCCGCGGCCGTGCTCGTCACCGGCTGCTACGCCGATTACGACCCGGACCGCCTCGCAGCGCTGCTGCGCGACGCCGGCGCCGACCCGGCGCGCACCGTCGTCGCCGGGCACCACGCGGACCTCGACGCGGCGGTTCGTGCGCTGGCGGGCTGTGCGGCGGGGCGGACAGAGGGGCGGATCGCCCACGGCAATCCGGACGATCTGCGACGCCGCAGCGCCGCGGCGCGACGTACATCGCACCAGGACGGCCGCGGACGCGGGATCGACCGCTTCGCCGGGCACCGGCGCGCGTTCGTGAAGGTCCAGGACGGTTGCGACGCCTTCTGCACCTACTGCGTCGTGCCCTACACCCGGTGCCGCATCCGGTCCCGCCCGCCCGGGGAGGTCGAGGCCGAGTGCCGTCGCCTCGTCCGCGCCGGACACAGGGAGATCGTGCTGTCCGGCGTGTTCCTGGGCGCTTACGGACGGGCGACGGCGGTGCGCAGCCGCTGGGCGGACGGTCCGGCGCCGCTGGCGGGGCTGGTCCGCCGCGTCGCCGCCATCGAGGGCCTCTGGCGGGTGCGTCTGAGCAGCATCGCCCCGGGTGATGTGACGGACGAGTTGCTGGAGGTGGTGGGCGGCTCACCGACCGTCGCCCCGCACCTGCACATGCCGTTGCAATCCGGCTCGCGCCGCATCCTCCGTGCGATGAACCGGCGGTACACGCCGGACGACTACCGCCGGGCCGTCGACGCCGTCCGCGACGCGCTCGACACGCCGGCGCTGACCACGGACATCATCGTCGGCTTTCCCGGAGAGGCGCCGGCGGACTTCGACGCCACGCTGGCGCTGGCGCGCGAGGCGGGCTTCGCGCGGATCCACGCCTTCGGCTTCAGCGCGGTACCCCCCACGGCCGCGTGGCGCCGGCGACACGAGGCGCCGCGCCCGGACGAGGTCAAACGTCGCTGCGAGCGTCTCGCCGCCCTCGGCCGCGAACTGGGTCGGGCATACCGCCAACGGCTGATCGGGCGGAGACTGGAGGGCCTTGTCGAGGAAGCCGACCGCACAGGGCGAGTCCGGGCGATGACGGACCGCTATCAACCCGTGGTCTGCGACGCGGAACTGATCCCCGGGCGCGTGGTCGCGTTCGAGATCGCCGGCGCAGGCGCCGGCTCGCTGCGCGGCAGGGCGGTCGCACCGGGGCCCGCGTGCCCGCGGGGCGGCTCGTAGCGCCTCAGGGCTCGTCGGCGTCGTGGGGCGCTTCGCCCCAGGTGGAGTAGACTTTGCGGCGTTTCTCGGCCTGGCGATGAAGCTGGGCGAGGATATCCTCGCTCGCAGCGGCGTCGAGCGGCTCCAGCAGGATGGCCGCGTCGCAGTACGCCTCGATGTACCCCGCGGCGTCCTTCTCGCGGGCGCGGGCCTCGGCCTCGGCGCGGAGCTCGTCGACCTGGGCGCGGGCGGCCTGGTCGATGATGGTCGTGGCCGTCTCGGCCGCGAGGTCGTTCAGCAATGCCCGGCAGACCGCGCGGTCGCTCGGCAGCTCCAGCGGGTCGGTCGCCAGCCCGATCCGCGGGTTGGCGTTGTCGATGAGCTCGTCCTCGTACGCGCCCTCCCGCTGAAGCGTCTCGCGCGCGGCGACGCGTCCGGCGGCCACGTCGTGCAGGCGCAGCTCCACGCGCACCGCGCACGTCTTGCGATAGGTGTGCACCACGTAGTCCCACTCCACGGTCACCGGCCGGCGGACGGTCAGCGGCGTGCGGTCCAGTTCGTCCTCGATCCGCCGCACCGCGCGCCGCTGGTGGCGGATGTCGTCGGCGTCGGCGCCGGCCGAGACAAGCCGGTCCAGCTCCCGCCGCTCGCGGCGCAGTCGGCGACGCAGGGGCGGGATGTCCGGGTTGGGTACCGTCTGGACCTCCTCGTAGGCGTAGACGCGGCGTTCGGAGCCGACGCGCCGGCGGCGCGACGCGAACGACGCGATCTCCAGTTCCGCGCGGTATCGCACCGCCGCGCCCCGCGCCGCGCCCCCGTCCAGGTCGGCGCCGCCGCGCCGCAGGTACGCCGGGGCGTTCCGCGCGATCGCCGTTTCCACGGCGTCGCTGTAGACCCCCGGCTCGCAGGGCACACCCTCGCGGGCGTCGGCATCCACGAACACGGCGAACGCCACCCGCGCCGTCAGCCGCGCCCGCATCTGCGCCACCTTCCGCAGCGTCGCGCGGTCGCGCACCTCGTCGACCGCGTCCATGTACCACAGCAGCGCATTGGCGAACAGGTCGCGTCGTTCCGCCTCGCGGCCCCGCGCCAGGGCCGCCTCGGCCAGACCCTCGTGCGCCGCGCGGGTCTCGACGTACTGCAGCGCCTGGCGGAAGTGGGTCTCGGCGTCGGCGAGCTTGCCCTCCTCCAGGCGTGCCCGACCGAGGCGCGTGTGCTCCCTGGCGGCGCGCTGGCGGACGCCCTCTGCAAGCGCGCCCGCCCGGGGGTGTTGCGGGTAGACCTGCAGCGCCTCGCGCGCCTTGGCCAGCGCCTCATCCCACCGCGACTGCTCGACGAGCTCGACGGCGCGGTCGTGCAGCGCGTCGGCGCGACGTCGCTCGGCGCGGGCCCGCTCGAGCTGCTTCGGCGCTTCCGGATGCTTCGGCCAGACGCTCACCGCCTGCTCCAGCGAGGCGATCGCCTCGTCCAGGCGGCGCTCGGCGAGCTGCTCGGCGCCGCGGTCGGCCAGCGCGCGGGCGTGGTCCAGCGTGCGGCGCGCGCGGTGCAGCGCGACCCGGCAGGGCAGGTGGTTTGGGTTGGCGCGGAGGGCGGCCTCGAGCGTCTCGGCCGCCTGCTGCCAGTGCTTCTGCGCCTGCCGGCGGCGCGCCTCGACCAGCAGGGACTCAGCGGCCTGGAGCTCCGGGCCGATCCGCCCTTCGACCGACGCCAGCGCCTCGGCGACCGCGGCGTTGTCCGGGTCCAGCTCGATGGCGCGGGCGGCCTGGGCGCGGGCCTCGTCGAGGCGCCCGGCGTCGGCCTCGGCGCGGGCCCGGGCTAGGCGCTGCTGCGCCGCCTGCCGCTGGGCCGCCTCCAACGCTCGCTGCGCCGGGGCGTAGTCCGGGTTGATCTCCAGGGCGCGGCGGAACTTGTCGATCGCCGCCTCGTGTGCCCCGCGCGAGGCGAGCTGCCGCCCCTGCTGGTGCGCCGCCAGGTACCGCGCCCGGCGCAGGTTGGCGGCGAACTCCGGCTGGTCGGCGAGCTCGGCCTTGGTGTCCAGCGCCTTGCGGTAGTTCTTCAGCGCCTCGACGAAGCGCTGCTCGGCCATGGCGTCGTCGGCCTTGTTGAGATAGTGCCGCGTGCACCCCCCGACGACCAGAAGCGCCACGAACAGGACCGATGCCGCGCTGCGGTGAGTCATGATGAGCCCTTTCGCCGGGCATTATACCTTCCGCACCGGCGCGGGCCAACCCGCCGCGGGCTCGCCCCGCGGGGGATTGCGCCGGCGCATTTGCCCGGACCCGGCGGCGCATCGTAGGGTGCGTATGTCCCATGGGCACTTCCGGACCGGGCATCCGGCGGACGCTGAAAGGCCTGCCGGACGCCCGGTCGTCCGGAAGTGCGTCGTTCCCCGAAAAGGCAATCCGCCCATTCGGGCGGAGCGCAAAGCTGCGGGTTGTGGACGGGTCCGCTGGGGACGCGTCCGCAACGGCCGGGCTACCGAAGGGAACCTTCTTCGGCGCCGCCGAGGGCGGCGTCGCCCTTCTGTCGCCCTGCGCCCCACGGGGCCCGCAGCACGCTATTGGCAATCTTGCGGCACTTTTTCGGCACTAGTTAAGCCCCCCGGCCGCACCGCCGATACTTCCATTGGGCCGGTTTGAATACCGGTCGAGCAACGGAGTACGGCCCCTGGAGGGGCGCCGAGCGACGAACAGACCCCCGTCCGGGAAGGAGGTGAGCACAACGGCGGACGGTGCGGCGGACGGCGCGGTGGGACGGTGCCAGTGAATGCAGCAAAGCGGTGGCTCCGGCACGCGGACCGGCGGCGGATGCGACCGTTCGCTGCGCCCCACGGCAGGACGGACACCGGCGGGACGGCGCTCGTCGGAAGCAAACGCATGGAGGCACATCCATCCGCCTCGAGCGGATCAACGTGTGGCAGAAGATGGAGGTCGAATCGATGAGAGGCAACAAGGGCTTTACGCTTGTCGAGATTCTGATCGTGGTGATCATTCTCGGCATCTTGGCGGCGATCGTGATCCCGCAGTTCACCGAGGCATCCGAGGACGCGCGCAACTCGGCGCTGTCCAGCGACCTGCAGACGCTTCGCAGTCAGATCGAGCTGTACAAGGTCCAGCACAACGACCGCTACCCGTCCCAGGACTCCGGCGAGGCCGTCGGAGACATGGACGGCGCGGAGTTCGTCACGGACCTGACCAGCGTGACCAACTCGGCCGGTACGACGAACGCCGGCGACGGGGCGTTGAACTACGGCCCGTACCTGCAGTCGTTCCCGGATAACCCGTTCGTGGACGGTGACGCCGGCTCGCAGGTGACGATCGGGTCGGGCGATGTTCCGGGCGACTGTGCGACCGGGTGGTACTTCAATACCGACAACGGGAAGCTGTCGCCGGGTGACTCCGATCACAGCGGCCTGTAAGCCGGCATGAGCTCCGCCTTACGCGGGCGGATGTCGCAGCGGGCCGCTGCTCAGGGCTCGCTGCGACGCGAGCAGGACCCGACCGGCGGCGCCGCGTGGCACCGCCGGTCGGGCTAACCTGCTTGACCGGTCCCGCGAGCCGCGCGCTGACGGTCCGGCTGCCCCGGCCCGCCCGGAGAAGGGTGCCTCGCCCCCCAAGAGGGTACGGCAATGCGACAGAAAGCATTCACGCTCGTTGAGCTGCTGATCGTGGTGGTGATCCTGGGGATCCTCGCGGCGATCGTCCTGCCGAGGTTTTCCAACGCCTCGGCCCAGGCGCGCGCCAGCATGCTGGCCGATGACCTGCGGGTGGTGCGCTCGCAAATGGAGGTCTTCAAGGGCCATCACATCGGCGTCCCCCCCGGGTACCCGGACTGCGACGCCTCCCAGGCGCCGAGCGAGGAGGCGTTTATCGAGCAGATGACGCATTCCTCCACCGCCGCCGGCGAGACCGGCCCGCCCGGCGCCGACGGGTTCGACTACGGACCTTACCTGCTGGAGATGGTCCCGAACCCCGTCAATAACAAGCGAACCGTCGAGGTCCTCGCCGACGACGCGGACTTCCCCGACGCCGCCGATGACTCCCACGGGTGGGTGTATCAGCCGGCAACGCTGGAGTTCCGCGCCGATTGCCTCGGCGCGGACGCATCCGGACGCAGCTACTTCGACTATTAGCCCATGGATACCGCCCCCCCAAACCGTGCGAGAGGATTCACGCTGGCCGAATCCCTGCTGGCGGCCGCCGTGCTGGCCATGACCGTCGCCGCGCTGACCCTCCCGTTCAGCGCCGCGGCGCGGAACGCCCAGGTCGGCACGCGGCGCGCGCTGGCCACCGCCCTGGCCGAGGACCTGATGGAAGAGATCCTCGCCAAACCCTTCCTGGACCCGGACGAGCCGGGAGAGCCCGGTCCCGACAGCGGCGAGCCCTCCCGGGAGCACTTCGACAATATCGACGACTATCACGGGTACGTCGAGTCCGCCGGCGAGATCACGACGTCCACGGGCGAGGCGGTGACCGACGACGGGGCCGACGGACTGTCGCGGGACGTCACGGCGGAGTACGTCTACGTCAGCGGACAGGACAGCGCCTCCGACCCGGACTTCATCCGGGTGACGGTGCGCGTGGCGCGCGCCGGCGACCCGCTGGTGACGCTGACGCGCCTGGTGCACTCGCTGGAAGGGCCCTACGACCCCGACGGCGACGACGACTCCGGCGGGACGCCTGGCGGAGGCGGCGCCGGCGGCGAGGGTGACGACGACGACGATGATGACGATGACGACGACGGTGACGACGACGACGATGACGACGATG
>JBMCUM010000092.1:0-7791 GCA_048622595.1 Planctomycetota bacterium
GCGCTGGACTGGGCTTTCGTCCGCGACGCGGTCAGCGCCGCCGCGTGGCGGGCGTTCATCTTCGCCATCGCCGCCACGCTCGGCGCCCTGGCGTGGGAGACGCTCGCGCCGGAACCGGAGTGACGCGGGGTGCCTTCGGCGCCGAACAACGCCCACGGAAGGCCTTCCGTGGGCTCTTGCACAGCGACATCACGCGCGGATTCAGTATCCCGGCGACTTTGTGAACCCTACACGTCCCAACGTCTCTATGTCTACATCCGCTCGAGCGTGGCGATGCCCAGCAGGTCCAGCCCCGTGGCGATGGTCCGCGCCGTCAGGTCGCACAGTGCCAGGCGGCTGGCGCGGAGGTCCGCCTCGGCCTTGAGGACGGGGCAGCTCTCGTAGAAGCCCATGAACGCCCCGGCCAAGTCGTACAGGTACGCACACAACAGGTTGGGCAGCGACTCCCGCGCCACGGCGTCCAGCGTCTCGGGAAACTGTACGAGCTTGACGCCCAGGGCCCGCTCGTCCGATTCGCTCAGACGTACCTCCGCTGCGCGGTGCTCGTCGTCGGCGGCGATCCGCTCCGATCCGCCGCCCTTGCGGAAGATGCTCCTGACCCGCGCGTAGGCGTACTGCAGATACGGCGCCGTGTTCCCGTCCAGCGAGAGCATCTTGTCCCACGAGAAGACGTAATCGCTCGCGCGATTCTGGGACAGGTCGGCGTACTTGACCCCGCCGATCCCGACCGCCTCGGCGACGGCGTCCTGCTCGGCGGCGTCCAACCCCGGGTTCTTCTCGGCGACCAGCGCCCGGGCGCGCTGGACGGCCTCGTCGAGCAGGTCCGTCAGCTTGACGGTTCCGCCCTGACGGGTGCGGAACGGCTGACGGTTCTCGCCCAGCATCATCCCGAACGGGACGTGCTCCAGCGCCACGTCATCCGGGGCGAACCCCGCCGCACGCGCGACGGCGAAGACCTGTTGGAAGTGCAGCGCCTGGCGCGAGTCGGTCACGTACAGAACCCGGTCAGCCCGCAGGTGCCGCACGCGGTACCGCAGCGCGGCCAGGTCCGTCGTGGCGTACAGGTACCCGCCGTCGGACTTCTGCACGATCAGCGGAAGCGCCTCGCCGTCGGTGCCCTTGAATTGTTCCAGGAACACGCACTTGGCGCCCTGTGAGACGGTCAACAGTCCGGCCGCTTCCAGGTCGGCGAGCACCTGCGGTAGGTCGTCGTTGTAGGCGCTCTCGCCGCGGACGTGTTCGCGCTCGAGTGTGACGCCCAGACGGTCGTAAACCTCCTGGGCGTGACGCAGCGACTGGTCGACCACCTGGCGCCAGACGCCCAGAACGTGCTCGTCGCCGCCCTGGAGCTTGACGACGTAGCTGCGGGCCCTGTCGGCGAAGTCCGCGTCCTCGTCGAAGCGTCGCTTGGCGGCCTGATAGAACGCCTCCATGTCCGCGATGGTCTGCCCGGCCTCCATCCCGACCTGCCGGGATTCGTCCATGTACGCCGTCAGCATCCCGAACTGCGTCCCCCAGTCGCCGACGTGGTTCTGGCGGATGACGTCGTGGCCGAGGAACTCCAGCACGCGCACCAGCGCGTCGCCGATGATCGTGCTGCGCAGGTGCCCGACGTGCATCTCCTTGGCGAGGTTCGGCGCGGAGTAATCGACCACCACGGTCCGCGGTTTCTCGGCGGGCGCCACGGCCAGGCGGGGATCCGAGACCGCCTCGCCCAGGTGCTGCTCGAGAAACTCGCGGCGGAGGGTGATGTTGATGAAACCGGGTCCGGCGACCTGCGGCGGCTCGGCGATGTCCGACAGGTCCGCCGCGTCCGCGACCCGCTCGGCAAGTTGGCGCGGGTTGCCGCCGGCGCGTTTCGCAGCGGCCATGCAGCCGTTCGCCTGGTAGTCGCCGAACTCGGGGCGCGTCGCCGGGCCGACCAGGGCGGGTCCGCCGAGCCCGACCTCGTCCAGGGCGCGTGCGAGGCGCGACTCGAGCGTGCGGCGGATGTTCATCGCGCCCCCTCGCCGGCGGGGGCGTCACCGTCGCCCCCCCAGTCCACGCGCGGCGCCTCGCCCCAGATCAGCTCCAGGTCGTAGTACGCCCGATGGGTCTGGTCGAACAGGTGGACCACCACGTCGACGAAGTCCAGCAGGACCCACGTGCACGTCTCCAGCCCCGCGGTGCGCCACACCGGGTCGCCGCGCCGCGTGCCCACGCGGGCGATCTCGTCGGCCGTGGCGCGAAGCTGCCGCGCCGACGTGCCCGTGCCGATGACGAAGTACTGCGTCACGGGGCTGAACTGCCGCAGGTCCAGAACGACGATGTCCTCGGTGTTGTAGCGGCTGGCTGCCCGAGCGGTCGCGATCGCCAACTGCCGTGCCGCGTTGTCCTGACTGTCCGACCGGCCCACGAGCCTCAGTCCAGTCCGAGAAGGGCGCCGACCTGCGAGCCGTACTTGACGGTCAGCCCGGCGAAGACCACCGAGACCATGCTCATCAGCTTGATGAGGATGTTCAGCGACGGGCCCGAGGTATCCTTGAACGGGTCGCCGACCGTGTCGCCGACGACGGTGGCCTTGTGGTTCTCGCTGCCCTTCCCGCCGTGCTTGCCGGTCTCGACGTACTTCTTGGCGTTGTCCCACGACCCGCCGGCGTTGGCCATGAAGATCGCCATGGCGAACCCGCTGGTCAGCCCGCCGGCGAGCAACCCCAGCACGCCGGGCACGTCCAGGACGATCCCGATGCCCACGGGAACCGCCAGCGCCAGCAGCGTCGGAAGGATCATCTCCTTCTGCGCCCCGGCCGTCGAGATCGCCACGCACCGCGCGTAGTCGGGTTTGTCCTTGCCTTCCATGATGCCGGGCTTGGCGCGGAACTGGCGACGGACTTCTTCGATCATGGACTGGGCGGCGCGTCCGACGGCCTTCATCGTCATCGAAGTGAACAGGAACACCAGCAGCACGCCGGCGAATATCCCGCTGAGCACCTTCGGGTTCATCAGGGTGACCTGGTAGTAGTGCATGTACTGTCGCAGTGACGCCTTGGAGGCCAGTACGCCGTGGAACCGCGTGCCGTCCACCATCAGCGTGCGGACGTTGTCGTCGTCCGGCTCGCCGAGGACGCTCCCGGTCAGCTCGCCCTTCGCAAGCTTTCGCACCGGTCCGGAGAGCACCATCATCTCGTTGTAGGCGTCCTCGCGGCGACCTTCCTCCATCTTCATCGCGACCTTGCCCGACCCGACGTGGACCATCGAGCCCGGCGAGGCGTCTTCGCCCGCGGTGCTGACGATGGCGGTCTGGGCCTCACGGATCTGCCCGACGCGCACCTGCTCGACGTAGGCGGTCACCAGCGCCAGGGCGGTCAGGGCCGCCGAGCCGATGGCGAAGCCCTTGCCCACCGCGGCGGTCGTGTTGCCCAGCGAATCCAGCGCGTCGGTCCGCTCGCGAACCTCGGGGTCCTGTCCGGTCATCTCGGCGTTTCCGCCGGCGTTGTCGGCGATGGGCCCGTAGGCGTCGGTGGCCATGGTGATGCCCAGCGTCGCCAGCATGCCGACCGCGGCGATGCCCACGCCGTAAAGTCCCAGCGGCATGTGCTCGAACCCGCCGGCGAAGCCATAGGCGCAGAGGATCGCGACGATGACCGTCGCCAGGGCGGCCCAGGTGCTCTTCATGCCCTCGGCCAGTCCGGAGATGATGACCGTGCCCGCGCCGGTCTCGCTGGACTTGGCCACGTGGCGCGTCGGCGGATAGTCATAGCTCGTGTAGTACTCGGTCGCCTTGCCGATGATCACGCCGGCGACCAGCCCGGAGACGATCGACCCCCACACGCCGTACCACGTCACGCCCGTGATGTCGCCGAGCAGCAGGTAGCAGATGCCCCCCGCCGCCAGCAGGATCAGCACGCTCGAACCGTTGACGCCGAAGGACAGGGCGCCCATGAGCTGCTTCATGCTGGCGCCTTCCTTCGTGCGGACGGCGTAGATGCCCAGGATCGACAGGACGATGCCCACGCCCGCCAGCACCATCGGCGCCGACAGCAGCCGCATCGCCCAGTCCCACTTGACCGCCTCGCCGGGCTCGTACAGCCCCGCAAGCGAGACCGCCGCGGCGACGCCCAGTGCGGCCGCGGCCAGGATCGAAGCGCAATAGCTCTCGTGCAGGTCCGCGCCCATTCCGGCGACGTCGCCGACGTTGTCGCCGACGTTGTCGGCGATGGTGGCCGGGTTGCGCGGGTCGTCTTCCGGGATTCCGGACTCGACCTTTCCGACGAGGTCGGCCCCGACGTCGGCGGCCTTGGTGTAGATGCCGCCGCCGACGCGGGCGAACAACGCTTGGGCGCTGGCTCCCATGCCGAAGGTCAGCATCACGACGCTGACCTCGGCCAGCGACATGTGGAACCCCTCGACGAGGCGCGGCGCGACCTGCGTGAGAATCAGAAACCACCCGGTAACGTGCAGCAGCCCGAAGCCGACCACGACCAGCCCCGTAACCGCCCCGGCTCGGAACGCCACGGTCAGCCCGCGGTTGAGCCCTTCTTTGGCGGCTTGGGCGGTGCGGGCCGGTGCCAGCGTCGCCGCCTTCATCCCCAGAAAGCCGCACAGGCCCGAGATGAACCCGCCGGTCAGGAAGGCGACGAAGACGATCTCGTGCTGGGCGCCGATCCGGCCCATGAGATACAGCAAGCCCGCGACCACCACGAAGAATATCGCCACCACCTTGTACTGGCGGCGCAGATAGGCGTACGCGCCCTCGCGGACGTAGCCGGCGATCCTGCGCATCTCCTCATCGCCCTCGCTGGCGCGCTTGACCTGGGCGTAGAAGATCCACGCGAACAGCAGCGCCAGCAACGACCCGGCCGGGGCGATCCACCAGATGCCCGGAATCTCGACCGCGCGGACGGCAGACTCCTCAGCCGGGCGTGTCGTGGGCCCCGGCTGGGCCCATGCGGCGCCCGCCGACAGCGCCAGGGCGCCGAGGCAGGCCAGCAGCACGAGGATCGTACGGTGGCGGGACAGTAGCTTGGTGGCGGTCACGTCGGGGCTCCTGTTGGGGCCGTCGGGGCACACCCCTCGGCCGGGGCCAGCCCGTCCGGGCGGACGGGCAACGGGGGAAGAACGGATAGCGTCTGCAGGCTCGGACGGCGGACGGCCGTCCACCGACCGCCGCGGCGCGCGGGTCCGGACTGGCGAAGGCGGAGGGCGTCCACGCCCGCGGTGTCGGCGTCCGGGCCCATCTGCGAGTACCTTATCGCTTGCCGGTTGCGGCCCGCCGGGCCATCTTGCGCATCTCCCGGCGGCGGCGCTCGGAGGGTTTCTCGTAGTAGCTGTTGCGCTTGATGTCGCGCGTCAGCCCTTCCTTCTCACAGATCTTCTTGAAGCGCTTGAGCATCTGGCGGACGGACTCGTTGCCTCTGGCCTTGACCTTGATCATGCGGCTGTCACGGTTCCTTTCTTCCGGGTCTGCATGGATGCATGTCTTCCGCCTCCGGTGCGAGGACCGGAGTATCGCTATCGTACGCGCCGCCGCCGATCCTTCAAGCCCTTTTCCCGCTTTCGAGGCATCTGCGGTGTTCGTGACGCGGGCCCATACGGGTCCGCGCCACGGATAAGGGCCCCATCGCAAAGGGCTCCCGCTTCCGGAGCCGGGCCCGGGCAAGCATGGGCCCTACAACGTGTCGCGCGGGTCGGTGATCCGCCCTGTGACGGCGCTGGCCGCGGCGGTCAGCGGGCTGGCGAGGTAGATTCGGGCTTCCTTGTGTCCCATGCGGCCGGGGAAGTTCCGGTTCGTCGTGGACACGACCGTCAGCGGCTCGTTGACCCGCCCGAACGTATCGGGCGGTCCGCCCAAGCAGGCGGCGCAGCTCGCCGGACCGATCCTGCACCCGGCCGCGGTGAAGATCTCCCGCAGCGACCTGCCGTCCACCGTCCGCCGGTCCAGGTCGGCGTCGACCTCCGTGGTCGCCGGGACGATGAATGTCTCGACGGCGACCTCGCGCCGCGCCAGGAGGCGCGCGGCGGCGGCAAAATCGGCCGTCTTCCCCCCCGTGCACGAGCCGATGTAGACCCGGTCGATCCGCACGTCGGACAGCTCGCGTGCGGCCGCGCGGTTGCCCGGCGAGTGCGGGCGGGCGACCGTCGGCTCGATGTCGGCCACGTCGAACGCGTACGTCGCGGCGTACTTCGCATCGGCGTCCGACTCGTAGACCGTCGGCTGCGGCGCATCGGCCGGCGCGCGCCGGCGCACGTATGCCAGCGTCGTATCGTCGGCGGCGATGATGCCGTTCTTGCCGCCAGCCTCGATGGCCATGTTGCAGATCGTGCAGCGCTCGTCCATCTCCAGCGAGCGGATCGCCTCGCCGTCGAACTCCATCGCCGCGTACGTCGCCCCGTCCACGCCGATCTCGCCGATCACGTGCAGGATGAGGTCCTTGGCCATCAGGTACTCGGGCATCGTGCCGTCGAAGGTGAACTTCAGGGACGGCGGAACGCGAAGCCAGAGCTTGCCCGTGCCCATCACGAAGCCGGCCTCGGTGTTGCCGACGCCGGTGGCGAACTCACCGAACGCCCCGTGCGTGCAGGTGTGGCTGTCCGTGCCCAGCAGCAGCTCGCCGGGTCGCGTGTGGCCGTTCTGAGGCAGCGCGACGTGACAGACGCCGCGGTAGCTCGTCCGCGCCGGATCCTCGTACGCCGCCGGGGTGCCCGCGCACCCCGCGGCGATGAAGTCCGGGTCGTAGTAGTGCTCGATGCCTTGCTCGCGGGCGAAGCGCCGGACGACCTCGACGTTGCGGTGCGCCCGCTCGTCCGCGGTGAAGATGTAATGGTCCGGAACGATCACCACCCGCGCGGGGTCCCACACCTTCGCGTCGGCGCCGAACTGCTCGTGAAACACGCCGATGGTCCCGGGTCCGCAGACGTCGTGCGTCATCAGCACGTCCACGTCGCACCAGACGTTCTCGCCCGGGCGCACGGCGTCCCGCCCGGCGTGAGCGGCGAGGATCTTCTCGGTGATCGTCAAGGCCATGGAGAGTCTCCAAAGGGGTGCAAACCCCTATGATAGGCAGCGTCCGGCGCCGCCGCAATCGCGACACGCACCTGAGCCATTTGCGATGTGGCCTTTATCCGTAGCGAGACGCGCGGGCAGGATTGTCGAAGACCTCGTACGAGTCGTATGACCGCAGGGGCCCGCGCTACGAATATCGCAAACGGCTCGCACCTAGCGACTGCGCAGGTGGCGCGTCACGAACGACAGCGTGTCGACCACGTGGCGGTCCCAGTACGCCCAGTCATGCCCGCCGGGGTTCTCGACGTACTCGTGATCGATGCCGAGCTCTTCGAGGCGGACGTGGAAGCGGCGGTTCATCGCCAGCGTCCCGTCCTCCGTCCCGCAGTCCAGGCGCAGCGCCACCTTCCGCCGCCGGCGCGTGTGGCGCCGCGCCAGTCGCCACAGGTCGTAGTCCGCCCCGCGGCATGCCTCATCCAGCGGGCGGATGTCCTCGTTGATCGCCCTGCCCTCGTGCGCGAACCGCAGCGCGCCGGAATGCGACACCGCAGCCGAGAACGCCTCCGGGTGGCGCAGCGCAAGCATCAGCGCGCCGTACCCGCCCATGCTCAGACCCGCAACGCCCCGGCCGCGCCGCCCGCGGATCGTTGGAAAGGCCCGGTCGACGAACCCGACCACGTCGCGGACGATGTGATCCTCGCAGGCGAACCCGCCCGGGCGCGGGTCGTTGACGTAGAACCGCCGGTGCCCGTCGGGCATCACGACGATCAGCCGCCGCCCCTCGGCGTATCGCTCGATGCTCGTCCGAC
>JBMCUM010000093.1:0-7791 GCA_048622595.1 Planctomycetota bacterium
GGTCGGCGGCGAGGCGGTCGCCCACCTCGGCGAATCGCGCGGGGGACCACATCTTCGCCGGGCCGAAGGCCGCTCCGGGGTTGAGCATGACCAGCGGGCGGGCGGCGTCGGCGCCCGCGTCGGCGAGCAGCGCGTCGGCGGCCGTCGCGTCGTCCGGCGCCACGTCCAGCGTCATGCGGCGCGACGGGCGGCAGCGGTCGGCGCCGACGAGGCGCGCCAGGTCCAGGTAGTAATCGATCGCCGGGACGGGCTCGAGCTGGCCCTGTTCGTCACGCGGGGGTGCAAGCTTGTCGGTGAGCATCCATCCGCGCCCGTCGCGGTCGTACCCGGCGACGCGCTTGACTCCGCCGGCGCGCGCCAGCGCCGCGGTGCGGAAGCTGTTTGGAAGCAGCAGCGCCATGTCGTACCGCCGTCGGCGCAGCTGTGAGGCAAGGTGCCAGAAGTTCGTCAGCCGCGGCGGTTGTCGCGACGTGTCGGTCAGCACGTCGTCCGCCCACCGGTCCGGCACCAGCACCGCCAGGGACCCGGGCACGCCCATGTGCGTGATCCGGGCGCCCGGCCGGGCGCGGCGCAGCCCGCGGAGCACGGGAGTGGCCATCACCGTATCGCCGATCCAGTTGGGCAGCAGCACCAGGATGTTCGTGCGGGCGCGGCGAATCATGGGCGAATTGTACCACGGCCGACCCCGCGGTGTCGGCGGGTCACGGCGTGGGCAGCCCGGTCCGGGGCAGCTCCGCCCACGAGGTGCGGCGGGCGTCTTCCGGAAGGTCCTCGTCGTCCGCGAGGCAAACGACGGCCAGTCCGGCCGCGTCGAACGCCTTCGCCGCGGCCGGGGCGGCGCAGATGCCCGTCGCCAGATTCGGAAACGCCTTGCGCAACGGCTCCAGCGGGCCGACCATGCGGGCATCGAACGCCAGTCGCAGCCAGGACCAGCGCCCCTCGCGCGTCATGCGCCACCGCCGCTTCACCCACGGCAGCACGGGACCGTCCGGGTAACCCGCGTCGTTCATCCGGGCGCGCAGCGCCTCGTGGTCGGCGACGCCTTCGCGCGTGAGGTACAGGATGTTGGCGTCCTCGGCGATGCGTGCCAGGGCGCGTACGGCCGCGGCGGCGTTGGGCCCGCCGGGAGACGGCAGCGCCCCCACGGCCACCGCCACGGCGGGACGGTCGGCGTCCCAAGCGAACAGCCGCGCCGTGCCCTGGCACTGGTCGCCCCAGGCGTCCTTGTGCCGGATGCACACCTCGTAGCGCCCCGGTCTCTGCGGGGCGCGCATCGTCACGCTCGCGAAGCCGTCGGAGTCCGTGAATGCCGCCCGCGCATCCGCCGACCACGGACCGCAGAACTCCAGCGGCGCCTCGGCGACGGGCACGTCCAGCCGACTGATCTCATTCCGCGTCAGCCGCGCCACCACACTGGCCTCCCCCCCGGCCGGGGCGACCTGGTCGGGCGCGGTGAGCACATACTGCCCCCCGCAGCCGCACACCGCGGCAGCAAGCCACACCGATGTCCACATCCGTCGCATCGCCAGCAGACCTCCGGCCGCCATTAGGCGGAACCGGCGAGCATTTGTCAAACACGCCCGGCGGTGGTATACAGGCGCGTTGCGGCGGCGCGGAAGCACCGCGGCGCCAAGGTCAGGAAGGATCGCCATGAACGAACCGGATTTCGCACGGCAGGACACGTGGCGGGTTTTCCGCATCATGGCCGAGTTCGTCGAGGGGTTCGAAACGATGGGACGTCTGGGTCCGGCGGTCAGCGTGTTCGGCTCGGCGCGCGTCTCAGACGACCACCCGGACTACCGTCGCGCCCGCAAGCTCGGGTCGATGCTCGCCGAGCGGGGCTTCGCCGTCATTACCGGCGGCGGGCCGGGCATCATGGAAGCCGCCAATCGCGGCGCCCAGGAAGCCGGCGGAACAAGCGTGGGGCTGAACATCACCCTCCCGGCCGAGCAGCAGGCCAATCCCTACATCGACGTGCTGCTGGACTTCCGGTACTTCTTCGCGCGACTGGTGATGTTCGTCAAGTACTCCCGCTCGTTCGTGTGCTTCCCCGGGGGGTACGGGACGCTGCACGAGTTCTTCAACTCCATGACCCTGATCCAGACGGGCAAGTCCGAGCGCTTCCCCGTGCTGCTGGTCGGGCGGGAGTTCTGGCAGGGTCTGGGGGACTGGATCAAGGCGCAGATGCTGGCCGGCACGCCGGCAAAGATCTCACCGGGCGATACCGACCTGTACACGATCACCGATGACCTGGACGAGGTCGTCGCGCGTATCGAGCAGGCCGGCGAGCACGTCGCCGCCCCCGACCAGGACGGCGAGATCCGAACCGGTGAGGGAACGGTTATGGGCAGGCCCACGCGGCGCACGGCGCGGCACGAGGGGTGAGCCGCGCCGCATTGTCGCCCGCGCCGGGGCGGCGTACAATCCGCCTATGGGCGTCCCCGCCGCCAAGCCGCGCGTCGCGCTGGTGCACGACTGGCTTACCGGCATGCGCGGCGGCGAGAAGGTCCTCCGGCGTCTGCTGCGTCTGTTTCCCGACGCCGAGCTGTTCACGCTCATCCACATCCCCGGAAGCTGCACCGCCGACATCGAGGCCGCCCGCCCGCACACGAGCTGGCTGAACGAGCTGCCCGGCGTCGGGCGGGCGTACCGCCATCTGCTGGGGCTGATGCCCCTCGCCGTCGAGCGGATGTCCGTCGACGCGTTCGACCTGGTTGTCAGCTCGTCGCACTGCGTGGCCAAGGGCATCGGCGGACGCCGCGCGGCGCAGGTGCACGTCTGCTACTGCCACACGCCCATGCGGTACGCCTGGAACGCCGCGGCCGACTACGCCCGGCGCATGGGCGGCGCCGGGATGGCGCTGCGCGCGGCGGGCCCGCTGCTGCGCGCCTGGGACCGCCGGACCGCCGCAAAGGTGGATCGCTTCCTCGCCAATAGCGCATGCGTGGCCGGACGGGTCGCGCGGGCCTACGGGCGCGACGCGACGGTGGTCCATCCGCCCGTGGGGGTGGGCTTCTACACGCCGGGCAGCGTCGCGCGGGAGGACTTCTACCTCATGGTCACCGCCCTGGCGCCGTACAAGCGCGTGCGGATGGCGATGGACGCGTTCGCCCGCCTGGACCGGCGGCTGGTGATCATCGGCACCGGGCCCCGCCTGCGGCGCCTGCGGCGCGCGGCGCCGACGAACGTCGAGCTGCTCGGCTGGCGCGATGCGGAGACCGTGCGCGACCACTACCGCCGCTGCCGGGCGGTCGTCTTCCCCCAGCAAGAGGACTTCGGCATCGTTCCGGTCGAGGCGATGGCCTGCGGCGCGCCGGTGATCGCGTTCGCCGACGGCGGGGCGCTGGAGACGATCCGCGATGCGGGCTCGCCCGACGAGCCGGAACCCACCGGGCTGCTGTTCGCCCCGCAGACCGCAGAGGCCCTGGCCGCCGCCGTCGAGCGATTCGACGCGCTTGTCGAGCGGTTCGACCCGGCCGTGCTGCGCCGCCACGCCGAGCGGTTCGCGCCGGAGCGGTTCGACGCCGCCTTCCGCGCGGCCGTGGCGCCCCTGCTGGATGAACGCGGCTGGGCCGCACCGTGGGATGCCCATCCGCGCCACGCCGGAGCCCCGTCGCGCCTCACGGGACCGGGTCGTAGCCGCCCCGACTGAACGGATGGCAGCGGCAGAGGCGCCACAGGCCCAGCACCGTCCCGCGGATCGCGCCGCGCTTCTCGATGGCCTCGATGGCGTACTCGCTGCAGGTGGGCACGAAGCGGCACTGCCGGCCCAGGATGGGCGACAACGTCGCCTGGTACAGGCGCACCAGCCACACAAGCCCGCGTGCGGGCAGGCGCGCGATATGGCGTGCAGTAGGTCTCATGCGTCCTCCGGTGCGGTCACGCGCCGCGCAAGGCGCCGCAGGGATTCGCGGACGCCCTCCAGTGTCAGCTCCACCCCGACCCGCGGAACCAGCATGTAGTCGAACCCGCATGGCAATGCGGCACGACTCAGCCGGAAGCCCTCCCGACACAGGCGTTTCAGGCGGTTGCGACGCGCCGCCGTCCCGTGCCTCCGCGAGACGCCTACACCGCACCGCGACCACTCCAGCCCGTTCGGCGCGGCCAGCAGCGTCAACCGTCCGTCGTTGGCGCGTCGTCCCTGCCGGAAGATCCTGTCGATGTCGCCCCGCCTGCTCACGCGAAAGCGCTTTGCGGCGCGCTGATCCATGCCGCGGTGCCTCCCGTGACGCATCATACCCGCCCCGTGCCCTGCCGGCCAGCCCTCTTGACCGCCCCGCAGCGCTGCATTACAACCGCACAACGAGGAGACCGGAATGCTCGCGCGGGGTGTTCTAGTTTGCCTGGCGGCGTCCGTCCTTTCCGGCGGATGCGTCCGGGAGTACCAGCAGAAGGTCGCCGTCGACCACTACGTCGAGGGCCAGCTCCTCGCCGAACAGGGGCGCTACCATGCCGCGCTGGACGAGCTTGCCGAGGCCGTCCGCGCCGACCCCACGCTCGCCGTCGCCCACACCGCCGCCGGGGACGTCCACCGTCGCCGCGGCAGCTACGAGCTCGCTCGTCGGTCCTACCAGAAGGCCTGCGACGCCAATCCGTACGCGTTCCGCCCGCACTATAACCTCGGCGTGACCTACCAGGCGCTGGCGACGCAGGGCGGCGACCTGGATGAGGAACTGCTTCGCCAGGCGGTCATCGTCTACCTGCGCGCCGTCGAGATCCAGCCCGAGGACTTCGGGACGAACCTGAACCTCAGCGCATGCTACTTCCAGATCGGCAAGTACAAGCTGGCCGAGACGTACTGCATGGCGGCGATCGAGGCCCGCCCGGACAGTGCCCAGGCCTACAGCAACCTCGGGGCGATCTACGACAGTCAGAACCGCCTCTACGACGCCATTCGCGCCTACAAGACCTCCCTGGAGCTCGACACCCACCAGCCGCACCTGCTGATGAACCTGGCGGCGACGTACACGCGGCAGGGGCGATGGGGGGCGGCGTTGCGCACCTACCAGAGCGCCGCCGAGCTGCTGCCGGGCAGCTCCCAGGCGTGGACGCAGGCCGGCAGGTGCCTGTATCACCTCGGCCGCTACGACGAAGCGCTCGACGCCTACCGTCGGGCCCTGGAGACCGACGCGAGCAACGCCGCGGCTCACCGCGGGCTTGGGGCGGTGCGCATGACGCAGTACGTGCAGGACCGCCGACGGACGGAGTTGCGCGACGCGGCGCTGGCGGCATGGCACCGGTCGCTGGAGATCGATCCCCGCCAGGAGGACCTGCGGCGGCTGGTGAAAAGGTACGCCCCCCGCCGGACCACTCCCCAGTTGTGAGGCGTTCCGGCACCGGACACTCGGGTACAATGGTTGTGTAGCTCTATCGCCAACGGACCGTGATCAGTGTCTCCAAACTCTACTGTGACGGCGCGGCCTGGGGGGACGCGCTGCGCTACGACGCCCGCGCGCGGGATGCAGGCGCGCCGCGCCCCGTCGTGGTCTGGAACGCCACGCGGCGGTGCAATCTGCGCTGCGCCCACTGCTACGCGGCAAGCACGCCAGCGGCCGAAGCCGGCGAGCTGACGACCGACGAGGCGCGGGCCATGATCGACGACCTCGCCGCGTTCGGCGCGCCCGTGCTGCTGCTGTCCGGCGGCGAGCCGTTGCTGCGCGAGGACCTGCCCGGTCTGGTCGACCACGCCCGCCTCGCCGGGCTGCGCACCGCCCTGTCCACCAACGCAACGCCCGTGACCGTCGGCGCCGCGGCGCGACTCGCCGAGGCCGGGCTCGCCTACGCCGGCGTCAGCTTTGACGGTCCGCCCGAGGCACACGACGCATTCCGCGGACAGGACGGTGCGTTCGATGAGGCCGTCGCCGGGCTCCGCGCGTTCCGCGCAGCCGGCGTCCGCGTCGGGCTGCGGTTCACCGTCACCGCGGACAACGCCCGCCACGTCACAACGATGTTCGACTTGGCCCGGCGTGAGGGGATCGACCGCTTGTGCTTCTACCATCTCGTGGCCACGGGGCGGGCGGCGACGACAGGCCGCGCACCCTCGCACGCCGTGACGCGCCGCGTCGTGGACGAGATCCTGGGGGCCACGGTGCGGGCCCGTCAACGCGGGACCCCGCTGGAGGTTCTGACCGTCGACAACCATGCCGACGGGCCGTACATCTATCTCCGCCTACTCGGCGAGAGCCCCGCCCGCGCCGAGCGCTGCCTGCGCCGACTGCGGCGCCAGGGAGGCAACGCCAGCGGCGAGCGGATCGCCTGCATCGGCTGGGGCGGCGACGTGCACCCCGACCCGTTCTGGCGAACGCAGGTGCTGGGCAACGTCCGGGACCGCCCCTTCAGCGAGATCTGGTCCGACGCGGGAGACGGCCTGCTGGCGGCGCTGCGGTCGCGTCCGGCGCCGCTGCGGGGGCGCTGCACGCGTTGCCGCTGGCTCGACGTGTGCAACGGGAACCTGCGGGGCCGGGCCGAGGCGGCCGGTGACACGTGGGGCGACGACCCGGCCTGCTATCTGACCGACGAGGAAATCCGCCGCGACGACGATGAGTAGCCCGCACTCGACAACCGCGCCGCAGGCCCCGGCGCTGCGGATGCTGTTCTGGGAGACGACCGCCCGCTGCAACCTCCGCTGCGCCCACTGCCGGCGCAGCGATCCGGGCGCCGACGACGACCTCACCCTCGCCGAGGCGCGGGCGATGTTCGCCGACGCCGCGGCGCTCGGTCGGCCCGTGGTCGTCTTCTCCGGCGGCGAGCCGCTGCTGCGCGACGACTGGGAGGAGCTCGCCGCGGCCGCTCGCGCCTGCGGTCTGCCTGTCGCCCTGGCGACCAACGGAACGCTGATCGACGACGCATTGGCCCAACGCGTCGCCGGCGCGGGCTTCCGCCGCGTCGCCGTCAGCATCGACGGGCCCGACGCCGCGACCCACGACGCCCTGCGCGGGCGGCGCGGCGCGTTCGATGCCGCCATCGCCGGGCTGGCGGCGCTGCGCAAGGCGGGGCAGCCCACGCAGATCAACACCACCGTCACCCGGAGCAACGCCGACAAACTGGACGACGTGCTCACCACCGCGCGCGCCGCCGGCGCCCAGGCCGTGCACCTGTTCCTGCTGGTCCCGGTCGGCTGCGGGCTGGAGCTGGCCCGGACGCAGCAGCTTTCCGGCGAGCAGTTCGACCGGGTGCTGCGCTGGCTGGTCAATCGGCAGGTCGCCACCGCCGGCGGGATCGAGCTCCGCGCGACGTGCGCGCCGCAGTATGGGCGGATTGCGGCCCGTCACGGGCTGCCTGTTCGCGGGGGCGGGTGCCTGTCCGGGCGATCCGTGGTCTTCGTCGGACACGCCGGGCGGGTCCAGCCGTGCGGGTACCTGCCGGTGACATGCGGCGACGTCCGCCGCGACGACCTGGCGACGATCTGGCGGCGCTCGTGCGTGCTGGGCGACCTGCGCGACCCCGGGCGCCTCGGCGGCGCCTGCGGAGCGTGCGACTACGCCGCGGCGTGTGGCGGTTGCCGGGCCCGCGCCTTCGCTGCCACGGGCGACTACCTCGCCGCCGAACCGGGCTGCCCGTACGGGCGGGCGCCGACCGACGCAACGAACGTTGACACGTCAAGGGGCAGATGATACCGTCACGGAAATGTTGAGCGATCACTCGGGAACACGGCGGGCTGTGTTCGCGCCCGCCTTCCAGGATGCTTCCGAAGAAGGAGCATGTCATGAACGCGACACACTATGCGCTGGCGTTCGCCGCAATGCTGGCCTGTGCGGCGGGCGCCCAGACGCCCACGGACGCCGACGCGGA
>JBMCUM010000094.1:0-7782 GCA_048622595.1 Planctomycetota bacterium
CCAGCGCGGTGGCCATGCCCAGCCGCTCGATCAGCTTGTACCCGATGTTCCCGCACGACAGGTCCGGAAACACCAGCGTGTTGGCGCGTCCGGCCACCACGGACCCGGGCGCCTTGCGCCGGGCGACGTCGGGCACGACGGCCGCGTCGAGCTGCATCTCGCCGTCGACCTTCAGGTCCCGGCGCCGCCGGCGCACGTCCTCCGTGGCGCGGACGACCCTCTCGGCCGCCGGGCTCTTGGCCGAACCCTTCGTCGAGAAGCTCAGCATGGCCACCACCGGCTCGGTGTCCAGCAGCACGCGGCAGGCGTCGGCGGCGGCGATGGCGATGTCGGCGAGCTGCTCGACGCTCGGCTCGGGAACCACGCCCGTGTCGGCGAAGATCAGCGACCCGTCCACACCGACTTCGTGGGCGATGGTGTTCATCACGCTGCATGCGCTGACGGTTTTGATTCCCTCGGCCGTGCCCACCCCGTACAGCCCGCTGCGGACCGTGTCGGCCGTGGGGGACATGCTCCCGGCGACCATGCCGTCGACGCGCCCGGCGCCGACCATCATCCCGGCGTAGTAGACGGGGTTGGTCAGCAACGCGTCGGCCTCGGCGCGGGTCATGTGCTTGTGCCGGCGGCGGCGCTGGAGTGTCTCGACGTACTCCGCACGCGCCGCATCGCCGAGGTGGTCGACGATCTCCGCCTCACTGAGATCGGCCCCGGCGCGGTCGGCCGCCGGCGCGATGTCCTCCATGCGCCCGAGCAGCACCACGCGGGCGTACCCGCGCCGGGCGATCTCGCCCGCCGCCTTCAGCACCCGCGAATCGCCCGCCTCGGGAAGCACGATGGTCTTGTCCAGCCGCGCGGCGCGGGCCGTGAGCTTCTGTACAACCTCGTGTTCCATGCCTTTGCCTTTCCCGCGCGGTCACGGTACGATTGCGCCCCCGCGGCGGGACGCGGATTCTACCGGCGCCGCGGGGGATTGTCGAGCCGACGATGAGACTGACCCATCGCCATCTGCATCTGCTGGAGAAGGTCCAGGTCCAACTGGCGGCCGTGGCGGCCGTGGCGCTGGTGTACTTCGCGCTGTGGCCGGTGCTGCGTCCGTCTGACCCGTGCGACCCGCTCGTGCTCGTCGCGGGCGGGACGCTGCGCAGTACGGCGGTGTTCGCGGGCGTACTGTGGTTCCTCGCGGCGGCGTGCGCCGTGGTGACGGTCAGCGCGCGTCCGGAGGGGGCGCTGATGGCGGGCGTCCTCGGCGCCGGCGGCGCGTCGCTGCGTTCGGCGCAGATGCGCGGGCTGCTGTGGACGTGGGACGGTCCGCTGGCGGGGGTCTTTCCGTGGCTGATCGCGGAGCTGGCGCTGCTTGCGGCGCTGCTGCTGGTGGCGGCGGGCATCGTGGACGTCGTCCGCCGCCTCATCGCCATCGTCCGCCCGGGGTGGGTCCGCAGGACCGCGCCGGTCCTCTCCGGCCGGGGCGGCGACGACCGACCCGCCCCGGCGACCCTGCTGGGGCTGTTCGGGCCCCGCGGCGACGGAGGCGACGCCGCCCGGACGAGGACGGCGCGGGCGACCGCGGCGCGGTCCCTCGCCGCCGCCGGAGCCGCCCTGGCCGTGGGCGTCGTGCTGGTGCTGTTGCTGCTGCGCTCGCCGGATCGGGGGCAGATACTCTTCGCCCTGGTCGCGGCGTTCCTCCTGGCGGCGCTGGCGGCGCACCAGGCCTTTCCGACCGTCCGCAGCGTGGTCATCCTCTGTGTACCGATCGTCGCCGGCGCGGGCTTCTACCTCCTGTCGGGCGTGCAGTCGCCCGACCAGCCCGAGGCCTGGAAGCTCCTGCCGCACTACGCCCGCATTCTGCCCGCGGACTGGCTGACTGGCGGTTGCGGGGGGGCGCTGATCGGGTACTGGATGAGCGAGCGCATCAACGAGATGCGCCACCTGGAGCAGCGCCGTGAGGGCTCAGCCGCCGCGTGAGGCGGGCGTCGCCTCGGCGGCCGGCTCGACGTGGACCACGACCTGCGCCACGTCGGGCGCCGAGTCCTGCACCCGCCGCCGCACCGACGAGGCGATGTCGTGCCCCTGGCGGACCGTCAACTCCGGGTCCACCTGCACGTGGATGTCCATCTCCACCTGCCCGCCGACCTGCCGGGCGCGGAACGCGTGGTAGCTCCGCACGCCCGCGGTTGCAGCGACCGCCTGCTCGATCGCCTGAACGGTCGCTTGCGACGGGGCGCTGTCGACCAGCTCCCAGGCGCTGCGGCGCGCGATCCGCACGGACACCAGCAGCAGGAAGGCCGCAAGCACCAGCGCCGTGACGGCGTCGACGAACGCCCAGTCCGGACCGGCGAACGTCGCCGCGGCCAGACCCGTCGCCGCGGCCACTGACGTCAGCGCGTCCGTCCGGTGATGCCACGCGTTGGCCTGAAGGGACAGGTCGCGCTGGCGCCGCCCCACGTGGTGCGTGACGTGGTACAGCGCCTCCTTGACGGGCACGGCCGCGAGGGCGACGTAGAACGCCAGCGTCCCGCGAACCGTCGCGCCGCCGACCCGCAGCGACGCCAGGGCGTTGTAGGCGATCCACAGCCCCGCGCCGAACAGCACGACGCCGATGAACAACCCCACCAGCGTGCTGATGCGGCGGTGCCCGTAGTGGTGCTCCCGGTCCGCCGGGCGACGCGAGACGCGCAGACCCGCCAGCACCGCCGCGTCCGTTACCAGGTCCGACGCGCTGTGCAGCCCGTCGGCGATCAGCGCCTGGCTTCCGGCCGCGGCGCCGACGGCCAGTTTGATCCCGGTCAGTCCCGCGTCGACGCCGGCCCCCAGCCAGCCGACCGTCGCGCCGGCGTCGCGCGGGTGGTCCAGCGCGGGGGCGTTCACCGCCGCACCCCGAAGGAGCCGTACTCGCCGGTGGCGGCGCCGCGCTGCTCCTGGCGATCGCGGATGTACCCGCGCATCGCCTCGGAAAGGTCGGCGACGAAGTCGTCGATGTCCCGCCGGGAGCCCTCCACCAGGCACTCCACGCGCCCGTCGGGCAGGTTGCGGACGTACCCCGTTACGTTGTGGCGCTGCGCCACCCGGCAGGCCGTATAGCGAAAGCCCACGCCCTGCACCGTTCCCGAGAACCAGATGTGACGCTGCTCGCCTGCCATCCGAAGCCCTCTGGGGGAATTGTAAGCGCGGCTTCCGGCGGGTACAACGACGGGGCATGATTCCCAGGGTCGTCATCCCCGTTGCCGGACGCGCCACGCGGCTGCGCCCCTGGTCAGCCGCGGCGCCCAAGGCGATGCTCCCGCTGATCGGCCCGGACGGGCGGCTGCGCCCGGTGGTTCACTGGATCCTCGCCGAGGCGGTCGCCGCCGGCATCGAGCGGGCGGCGCTCGTCGTCTCCGCCGGCCAGCGGGCCGTGCTGGACGCCTATCTCCATGCCGCGCGCGACGCCGGCGACGTCGACCTGCCCGCCGAGGTCGTCTACGTCGACCAGCCGCGCCCCGCGGGCCTGGGCGACGCCGTGCTGCGTGCGGCCGACTTCGCCGCCGGCGAGCCCGTGCTCGTGATGCTCGGCGATCACGTCCACCGCGCTGCGCCCGGGCGCGGCGCCTGCGCCGCCCAGCTTGCCGAGGCGATGGCGCGGCACGGCGGGGAGGCGATGGTGGGCATGCAGGTTATCGGTCCCGACGCGCTGGGCAGGTGCGGTGCGGCGGCGGGGGAGCCGCTGGGCGAGTCCGACCCGACCGGCCGCACCTACCGTCCGACGGCGCTGATCGAGAAGCCGGACCCGGCGACCGCACGCCGCGAGCTGATCACCGCGGGCCTCGGGCCCGACCGGTTCCTCGCCCACGCGGGCATCTACGCGTTCTCGCCGGCGATCTTCGACTGCCTGCAAGCGCTGCATGCGGGCGGGGCGGGCTCCGGCGGGGAAGTACAGCTCACCGACGCCCAGAAGCTGCTGTACGACCGGGGCGGCGCGCTGCTGTACCGCATCGACGGGACCGTGCTGGACACGGGCACGCCCGAGGCCTACGGGGCGGCGTTCGCCGCCTTTGCCGCGGACCCGCCGGCGCCGTGACCGACTCGCGCCTGGGTGGCGTGGGGAGGGGGGGCACATGCTGACATGAGCGGCCTGGTCATCGCCCGGGCCTGGTGAGTTTGGCGTCGGCGATGTCGTCGGCTCGTCGAGCTTGTTCGGCGGGTTCGCCGGGCGTATGATGCCGGCAACCTGGCAAACGAGGTGCCGCATGAAAGTCTGGCTGAACGGAGAGCTGGTGGACAACGCCGAGGCGCGACTCAGCGTCTGGGACCACGGTACGCTGTACGGCGACGGGGTGTTCGAGGGCATCCGCGTGTACAACGGGCGGATTTTCCAGTGCCGCGCCCACGTCGACCGCCTGTTCAACTCCGCGCGGCAGCTTCGCCTGGCCGTGCCCTACACCAAGCAGGAACTGGTCGACGCGATGGGCGAGACGCTCCGCGCCAACGACGTCACCGGCGGGGGGTACATCCGCCTCGTCGTGACGCGCGGACCCGGGACGCTCGGGCTCCATCCGTTCAAGTGCTCCCAGCCGAACACCTTCATCATCGCCGATCAGATTACACTGTATCCGGAGGAGATGTACCGCGACGGTATGGCCGTGATCATCGCCGAGACGGTCCGCCGCTCCGGGCGGGTGATTCCCTCGTCGGTCAAGTCGTTGAACTACCTCAACAACATCCTTGCCAAGATCGAGGCCATCGACGCCGGCGTCGCCGAGGCCATCATGCTCAACGAGTCCGGCAACGTCGCCGAATGCACCGGCGACAACCTGTTCGTCGTCTCCGACGGGCGGGTGATCACCCCGCCGCCGGAGGCGGGCATCCTCGTGGGCATCACGCGCGCGGTGGTGATGGACCTTGCCCGCGACGCGGGCCTTCCGGTGGACGAGGCCGACGTCACCGTCGAGGAGCTTTACGCGGCCGACGAGTGCTTCCTGACGGGCACGGCCGCCGAGGTCATCGCCGTGACGCAGGTCGACGGGCGGCGGATCGGCGACGGAAGGCCGGGCCCGATCACGCAGAAGCTGCTCGGCGCCTTCCGCGACTACATCGCCTCCGGCGATTGGTAGCCGGCGTACGTCCCATGCTTCCACTTGCGGAAGCACGCATTGAACCGGAGGGCGCCCGAAGCTTGGGTGGGCGCCACGGGCGTCGCCGGCGCCCGTGCAGCCCGCGGCGAGTGGGGAACCGTTCGTGCTGTTCCGGTTTCAGGGCGCGGCGGAGGGATTGCCGTGTACCAGGGCGTAGAGGACGACGTTGGCGGCGAGGGGGCGGGCATCGGCGGGGGCCAGTCCAGCGCAGCCGTAGCCCGGACCGCCGTGCAGGGACCCGGACGCCTCGATGGGCCAGGCGAGCCCGTAGCGGCTGAGGACGACGGCGAGGCGTCCGGTCCGCTCGATGCCCCACAGCTCCGGCGGGCCTGCGGCGCCGTGGCGCCGGGTGGCCGCTGCCGCGGGCAGGTACGACACGTCCGACGCGTCGGCGCCCATCCCGTCGGCGAACTTGCCCGTGACCAGGGGATGGGTGAAGGGGACCCGCTGCAGGGCCCCGTCGCCGAAGATCGCCTCCAGCTCCGCCTCGGCCGCGTTGAAGAACGCCTCGCGTCCCGAAACCGGGTCCACCAGCAGCGTTCCGCCGCCAGCGACGTAACGGCGAATCCTGTCGCGCTGCTCTGCGGTCAGGTCGGGTCCGATCGATCCGGTCAACCACCAGACGGTCGCCGGGGCGCCCGGGGCGACCTCGCGGACCGAGATGCTCAGCGAACGCCCCAGCGTCTGCTCGAGTCGCTCGACGGCCAGCGGATTGGTCTTCCAGTCCCCCGCGTGGCGGACCCGCGCGACGGTCACCTCGCGGACCGTCGGCGGCGGTGCGGGAGCGGGCAGGTGCGAGGCACGTTTGTCGGGCGCCGTCCAGCCGCCCGTGGCGTAGCGGAGGATGTTCGCCACCAGCTTGAACGCCGGTTCGGTCTCGTCCGACGCGCCGGCTTGCCATTGCGCGGCGACCCCGGGCGGGAGGACGAAGACGCGCGTGCGACAGCGGTCGCCGATCGCCAGGCCCCCGGGCCTGGCGCGCCGCGCGATGTCGTGGCGGACCGTGAAGACCGGGTGCTCGCCCGTCAACGGTTCGGCGTGGTAGTCGTCCATGAGCTCGGCGAAGTACCCGCCCGTGCGCTCGAGGCAGGTATCGTCGCCCTCGGTTGCGGCGACGATCACCGTCCCCCCGCGACGGAGGAAATGCTTCATCGATGCGCCCAGTTCCTCGGGCAGCTCGGCGCCGGGCGCCGGGGCGAGGTACAACAGGGGGGCCTCGCCGAGCACGGCCGGCGGCGCGTCGGCCGGGATCGCCTGCCAGGTGACGTCCCGCCCGGTCGTGTGGCGGAACCAGCGCGCCACGGCCGCGGCGTCGCGCCAATGCGGCGGTTCGGCGCCGTCCGGGGCGGGGATGACGATGCGGTTGAGCAGCACCGGCCGGCGCGCGCCGAGCAGAGCCAGCAGGGCGAAGCACGTGCTGGTCACGGCCGGCTTGTCGGCCTCGCCGGCGCCGCGCCAGGCGCCGTCGGGCTGCTGGGCGGTCAGTAGCAGCTTGGTGAGCTGCGTGTACCAGTCCCGCCCGCCGACAGTTCGCAGCCCGGCCGCGTCGGCGGCGCGCGTCATTGCGAACAGCCAGTACGCCGCCCAGTTGCTGCCCTCGCCCCACTGCCAGCCGGGGTTCGCCGTCAGCCGCCCCGCGTCGCCGGGATGAGCCAGCGGGGGATGGACGTTCAGCCAATCGGCGGCCCGGCCGAGCGCGTCGCGCGCCGCGGCGCGCAGCTCGGGTCCGGCGTGCCACGACAGCAGCAGCGTCGTCGCGAGACCGGCGGCCGTCATCGACCCGTAGCTGCTCGCCCGCAGGCGGAGACTGCTCCGCGGGGGCGTGTATCCCCATCCGCCGTCGTCGTTCTGCGCGTCCAGCCACAGCGACGCCGCCCGCTGCCAGCGCGACGCGCTGCCGGCGACGCCGGCTCGCTCCGCCGCGGCCAGCGCCATCAGCGCCAGTTGCGTGTTGGAGTTGTCGATCCACGCGCGCCGCTGGCGCGTGATCGGGTGACCCGGACCGTAGCCCCACCCCCCAGACGCCGCCTGCGTCCGCGCCAGCCAAGCCGCGTCCTTGCGCAGCAGCTCGCCCGCCTCCTCCCCGTCCAGGCGGCTCAGCAGGATCACCCGCATGGCGCGGGCGTAGACCGTCTGCGGCATGACGTCCGTCAGGGCCTCGACGGTCGCCGCCAGCTCCGCTCGGTCGGCCGGCTCGCCCGCGCGCACTGCCGTGTAGGCCACCAGCGCCTCGACACCCCCGGCGTGCTGGCGCGCGTACGGCGACGGCCAGGTGCCGTCCTCGGAACGGACCGACCAGAGGTAGTCCAGCCCCTTGCGCACCGCCGCGTCGATCCGCTCGCGGGACGGCGCGTCAGCGCGCGGCCCGGCCGCGACCGCTGAGGCCGCGCAGCACACGACCGCGGCGCAGGCGGCCACGCAAAGCATGATGCGCCTCTGCTTACCCGTGCGAGCGTCCATGAAGATTCGTCCCGCCTAATGCTACAACGCCGCGACGCCGCTGCAAGCAATGCCAGCCGCCCGCGCCGCACCCGGCGCCTGCCGTTCGTCGGGCGGAACCCGTTGTCTATTGTTCGGCGATGAGTCGCTCGGCCAGGCGTTGGGCTTCGGCGCGCGTGCGGACCTGCCCGTCGAGTTGGGCGTCGTAGAGGCGCCGCAGCACGCGCCCCAGGCG
>JBMCUM010000095.1:0-7781 GCA_048622595.1 Planctomycetota bacterium
ACGAATCGCACGTCGCGGTCCACCGTGCGCCGGGCGATCCGCTCGACCTTCTCCTCCCAGTCATCGAGCAGCGCGAGTTCCTCGCCCGGCTCGTAGTGCCGGCTCACCGGCCAGACGATCGACCGCGTCGCGATCCCGGACAGGTCGCCGATCAGCGCGCCGCTTTCGGTGCGCGTCAGGTCCGTAGAGCCGCCGAGAAACAGCAGTTGCCCGCCAAACAGACCGGCGGCCGAGACACCCTCCCGGCGGTCGTAGTAGGCGAAGATTCGCATCGCGGCGCGGCGGTTCGCACGCATCATCTCCCGCGTCAGCGGGACGCGCTTGTCCCCGGCCGTGGTACCCGAAGTCTGCGCGAACAGGCGCACCCGTCCGGGCCACGACACGTCCCGCTCGCCAGCGAGAATCCGGTGGAACATGTCCAGCCGCCCGACGTAATCCGCGATGGGCACCGCCGCGGCGAAGTCGTCGGGCGTGCGGATGCGGCCGAAGCCGTAGCGGCGCCCGAACCACGTGTTGCGCCCCTTTTGGATCAGGTGGTCAAAGACGCGCCGCTGGGCGGCGACGGGATCCTCGGCCGCGCGGCGGATGCGACGGTCGACGACCTTCAGCCAGACCCGCAGCGCCGCGCCGAGCGAGCTCACGTGGCGACCCCGTCGCGCCGGCGAGGGTCGCCGGGGCAGACCTGGCGTCGCCACCAGCCGGCCAGGGCCTCGGCGAACTGCTCGGGGTGCTCGAGCATGGGTGCGTGCCCGCAGCGATCCAGCCAGTGGAGCTCGCTGTTGGGAAGGTTGCGGTGGAACTGCTCGGCGACGCTGGGCGGGGTGATTTCGTCCTGCCGACCCCAGATCAGCAGGGACGGACAGTGGATGGACTTCAACCGCTCGGCGACGTTGTCCCGCTTGGCCGACTTGGCGATCTGGATGAGCGTGCGCACGTTGCGCCGGTTGGTGATCACCCCGATGACCCGGTCGACCATCTCCTCGGTGACGTGCTCGTCGTCGTGGAAGATCTCGCAGATCTTCCCCCGAACCCACGATCGCGGCGGGCGCGTCACCACCGTTCCGAAGGTCCGCTCGAACAGCCCGCTCGAGCCGCTCAGCACCAGACCGCACACCCGGTCGGGCATGCGGATCGCCAGGTCAATCGCCACGTGCCCGCCCAAGCTGTTACCGCACACCGCGAACCGCCCCAGGCCCACCTCGTCGATGTACCCCTGTGCGTAGTCCGTCACTGCCGGGACGCTGTCAAGCTTGTTCCCGTCCTCAAAGAAGGGAAACCGCAGGGCGATCATGCGACATGTCCCGGGAAGATGAGACGCCAACTCCGACCAGTTGGCCGGCTCGCCCATCATCCCGTGCAGCATCAACAGCGGCGTGCCCTCGCCTATTTCCAACGTCTGGTAGCTCATACCCTCTTGCCTGTTGCCTGCGGGCCGTAGGGTAGCACACGCCCCGCATGCGATAAACCCATTTCCGCCCGCTCACGGCGTCGCAGGCGGGGTGCGCCCGCGCACCGGCCGCGTCGCCGCCCGGGGGGCGACCTCCACGACGTCGCCCGGGCGAAAGCCCAGCCGTCGCCCGGCGTCGGCGTCGATGCGCAGGCGCCGCCTGCCGTTGCGCGCGGTCAGCTCGACGATATCCGCCGGGGCAAGCGGCGCGACGCCGCCCTGCGCCGCGGGCCCGGCGAGCTGACGTTCCAGGAAGGAGGCGAGCTGCTGCTTGGTCTGCGTTCGCGCCTCGGCGAGGCGTCGCTGGGCGCCGATGCGGCGGTTCCGCTCAATCAGCCACAGCGCAGCCAGCGAGACGATGATCAAAGCCAGCAGGATGCTCACGATCACCAGGTAGCGCGTGTCGGAGGTATTCCGCCGGTCCGTGGGGCTCTCGGGGTCCATTGCAGTCCTTTCGACGGTCTCACCACGCCCGGTGCGTCCGTTCGCCGAGACTGCGGGCGATGCGCTGCGCCGAGCGCGGCGCGCGGAAGTCGGCGAATCGCGGCAGCGGACGCCCGCGGCGACCGTAGTAGTACGTCAGCCCGTGGTGGATGGCAAGGTTCGCAAGCCAACTGTTGCGCTTGATCGGCCACACGCCCAACCGGCGCAGGGCGCTGGCAGGCGCGTAGAACTCGTGAAACGCCGCCATCTGCGCGTGGCGCAACTGGTTGACCGTCATCCGCCGCGGGCGGAACACCACGGTCGCCCCGTTGTACTTGTCCCAGTCGCGCGTCAGCAGCCGCCCCTCCGCCTGGTACTGTTCGAAGATTCGCGTGCCCGGATACGGCGTCAGGATGGGATAGCAGCTCATGCACAGGCGCGTCCGCTGGGCAAACCGAACGGCTTCCATGCAGTCGCGCCACCCATCGGTATCGAACCCGAAGATGAAACTGCCCCACAAGCCGATGCCGTAGCTTTGGATCTTGCGGATGGCGGCGGCGTACTGCTCGGCCCGGACGTACCGCTTTCCGGCGGCGTGCAGTGTGCCGGACCGCGGGCTCTCCAGTCCGAGGATCAGCCCGATGCACCCGCTGTCGCGCATCGCCGCCAGCAGGCGATCGTCGCGCGAGATCAGGATGTCGCACTGCGATGCCCAGCGGACCTTCAGCGGGCGGATCGCCTCGAACAGCTCCATGGCCCAGCGATGGTTTCCGGCCACGTTGTCGTCGGAGAAGATGAACACGCCCGTGTCGAAGCGCTGCTTGGCCTGTCGCATCTCCTCGACGATGTCGGACACGGCGCGCTGGCGGAACCGGCGGCCGAACACGGCCGGCGTCGTGCAGAAGGTGCACCCGTGCGGGCAGCCCCGCGTGGTCTGGATCGGGTTGTAGACCAGGTAATCCGACGGGTCGAGCAGGTCCTTGCGCGGCGTGGCGATGGGCGCGTCCGGCTGTTCGCGCCAGTCGTAGACGCGCCGGTCGAGCGCGGGACGGACCCGCGGTGCGCGCGGCGTGCGGGCGTCATGCGCCCGGTCCAGGGCGCCAGCGAGGTCCTCCAGCGCCCGCGGGAGCGTCGCCTCGGCGTCGCCGCGGCACACGATGTCGGCGTGCTGCAGCGCCTCGTCCGGCAGCGCGGACGGATGGATCCCCCCGAGGATCACCGCAACGCCGAGCGCGCGGTATCCCTCGGCCAAGGCGTAGGCGCGTCGGGCCTGCGTGGTCATCGCGCCGATGCCCACCGCGTCCACCCCGTCACCGTCCGGTTCGTGCGGCGCGTCGGTGACGTTTTCGTCGATGATCTCGACGTCCCACCCGTTCGGGACGACCGCCGCGCAGACCGCCAGGTTCAGCGGCATCAGCAGCGCGCGACGCGAGAACGTCATCTTCCGGACGATCTCCGGCATGGTAATGGTCGACAGTGCGCTGCGGGGATTGATCAGTCGAAGTTTCCGCCGTCGCGGAAGCGTCATTGAAGGTGGACCTCCGCGACGGACCACGGCCGACCGCCGGGGCTGACCGCCTGGATGCGCACGTATCGCGCGAGGATGGGCGTGACAATGGGGATGATCGTGATGCGGCGCGTCCCCGGTGCGGCGGCGCAGCGCGTGAACTTCTCCCCGTCGATGCTGGTCAGCACAGCGACCCGCCCGGCGAAGCCCATCTCATCGGTCCCCCCGTGATCGATGATCACCATGTTGAACAGGCACACCTCGCCCAGGTCGAGCGTCAGATGGGCATTACCGTACCGGCGACTCGTCCGCGCCACCGTCAGCGGCTCGTCATCGATGGCGAGCGCGGGCTTGTCGAAGCCGCGACCCGTCGCCTGCCAGTCCGACCGCGGCGTCAGCGTCCCGGAGGTGAACTGGCGCGTATTGCGGTACAGGTCGCTCGGCGCACATCCTGCCGCGAGCATCAGAACCCCTGCGACAGCGCCGACTGTTCGTGTGGTATACATCCGGCGAGAAGCTCTCCCGGTATCGGCACGTAGCGGACATTATACGAACCGCTCGCGCCCTGCCAAGCGGACCCGGCGGCAGGCATGGGCATCGCGCGGCCGGACTGGTACACTACCACGCTGTCAGGCGCGAGGCCCACGCCTGGAACGGGAGAACGACATGGCTGCGACCGACGATCCGACCGAACGGCCCGCCGACCCCACCGGTCGGCAGAGTCCGCAACCGCCGATCAATCCGACGCAGGACGCCCGCCCCGCCCCGCCGCCGATGCGCCATCGTCCGGAAACGACGGCATCGCGTCCGCCCCGGCGCGGCTCGCTCGCGGGGCGCATCGTCATCGGCATCCTGGTTCTGCTACTGATCGGCTCGGTGCTGGCGAACGTGTACCTGGTGCTGTTGGCGGTGGTGCAGCTCGAGTCCGGCCTGGCCTCGCGGGTGCTGCGTGCGGGGCAGGAGGACCAGACCATCGCGGTGTACGGGGTGTCGGGCATCATCGACGGGCGCCAGGCGGAGCGGTTCGGGCGGTTCGCCCGGACCGTGCGCACCGACGAGAGCATCCGCGCCGTGGTCGTCCGCGTCGCCTCGCCCGGAGGCAGCGTCTCGGCCAGCGACCGGATTCACGAGGAGATCCGCCGCATCCGCCGGGCGGGCAAGACGGTGGTCGTCTCGATGGGCGGCGTGGCGGCCAGCGGGGGGTATTACATCTCCGCGGGCGCCGACGCCATCCTCGCCGAGCCGACCACGCTGACCGGGAGCATCGGGGTAATCGCGCAATGGCCGGTACTGTCCGGCACCCTGGAGAAGGTCGGCGCCGAGATGGTGGTGCTCAAGAGCGAGCATGCCGAACGCTGGAAGGGCGAGATGAGCGTGTGGCACGAGCCCTCCGCGGAGCAGCGGCGGCACCTCTATGGCGTGCTCGACGAGCTGCAGGCGAAGTTCGAGCGCGTCGTCGTCGCCGGTCGCGGGCAGAAGCTGACCGCCTACCAAGGCCCGGCCCCCGACGCCGGCGCCCGCACCGCCCCGCCGGAGTACGAGGGCTTCAACGGGAAGATCTACCTCGCCGAGCGGGCAAAACAGCTCGGGCTCATCGACGACATCGGATACGCCGAGGACGCGGTCTCGCGGGCGGCCGACCTGGCCGGGCTCGACGAGCCGCACGTCAAGGAGTTCTACCGCCGTCCCACGCTGCGCGAGCGAATGGGCTTCGAGTCCGCCTCGCATCTGAGCATCGACATGAAGACCCTCGACGAGTTCCAGACGCCGCGCATCCTGTTCATGTGGAAGACCGAATGACCACCCGGCAGCTCCCCCTTGCGCGTCCCGTCCTGTCGGCGGCGGTCGCCGCGGCGTGTCTGTGGGCGGCACCGGAAGCGGCTGCTGCCGACCAACCGCCCCCCCCCGCGATCCGCAGCGCGCTGAAGCGCGCGACACGCTTCCTGCAGGAGCAGATCGGCCCGGACGGTCGGGCCGTTGGGGAGTACCCCCCCGACTCGCGCCGCGCCCTGCACGGGGGGCGTACGGCACTGACGGCCTACGCCCTGCTCGCCTCGGGCGCCGACGAAAGCTCCGGGCGGCTCAGCCGCGTGATGGAGTGGCTCGTCGCGGCCAAGCTCGACGGAACGTACGCCAGGTCGTTGCGGGCCTGCGCCTTGGCGGAAACGTGGGCGCCCAGGTACCGCGAGCCGCTCGCCGCGGACGTGGCATGGCTTCTGAAAGCCGCCGGGCCGGACGGGGCATATTCGTACAGGCCCCGCGACGATGCCGATGACCCCTACGACAACTCGTGCAGCCAGATGGCGGCGCTGGGCCTGTATCGGGCAGCCGCGCGCGGCATCGAGATCCCCCGGCGTTACTGGCGCGTCACCGAGCAACACTGGCTCGACGAGCAGCAACCCGACGGTGGGTGGGGCTACCGCATCCCTCCCGCAGCGGCGCGGACGCGCCCGTACGGGTCGATGACCGCGGCGGGGCTGGTAACGCTCTATGCCTGTTCTGACGCGCTGCGCCGCGAGGACTTCGTCCGCTGCCGTGACGTACCCCGGTACGAGCCCATCGTCCGGGCGCACGCATGGCTGGGCGAACACTTTTCGGCGGACGAGAACCCGCTCAAGGGCGTGGAGTGGTATTACTACTGGCTGTTCTGTGTCGGGCGCGTGGGGCGCGTCAGCGGGTACAAGTATTTCGGCCGCCACGATTGGTACGCCCGCGCGGCCAGCGCCCTGCTGGACGCACAGAACCCGGACGGTAGCTGGGGGGTCGGCGACCGGCCTCAGCGCGCCTCCGCGACGGCGCTGGCGGTGCTGTTCCTGGCGCGCGGGCGGGCGCCGATCCTCGCGACGAAGCTGCAGTACGAAGGCGCATGGAACCCGCGCCCGCGGGACCTGGCCCATTTGGCGCGCTGGCTGACGCGGGCCTACGAGCGCCCGCTGAGCTGGCAGGTCCTGCCCGATGACGCCCCGCCGGGTGACTGGCGGGACGCGCCCATCCTGTACATCTCCGGCGCAGGCCCGATCGAGATGACAGACGCCCAGGTGGACCGCCTGCGTCGGTTCGCCCTGACCGGAGGGCTCATCATCTCCGAGGCGGCGTGCAACAGCGGCAGCTTCACCGTGGACATGCGAAAGGTCTACCAGCGGGCGTTCCCGCGCCGCCCGCTCCAACGGCTTGGACGCGATCATCCGATCTTCACGATGCAGGGCGGCGAGCCCCTGCGCGACCGCTGGGGACTGTCCGGCGTGTCGAACGGCGTACGGCTGCTTGCGATCCACGCACCGCGCGAGCTGTCCAAGGCGCTGCAACTGGGGGCGGATGACGAGGCCGACCGCTCGGAGTTCGAGCTTCTCGGCAACGTCTACCTGCTGGCGACCGGACGCGGCCAACTCCTGCCGCGCGGCGCGGACCGCTGGCCGGAAGAGCCCGACCGCCCGGCGGAGCGAACCATCGCAATCGCCCGGCTGAAGCACGAGGGCAACTGCGACCCCGAACCGCTGGCGTGGCGGCGCCTTGCGCTGCTGGCGGGCGCCGACGGCGTGGCGCTCGACCTGGCGGGGCCGCTGGCTCCCGTCGAGCTGCGTTTCGCCGATCACCCCGTCGCGGTGATGACCGGAACCGAGGCGTTCACCTGGACCGAGGAGGAGCTGACCGCTTTGCGTCGGTTCGTCCGCGCCGGCGGGACGCTGATCGTCGACGCGGCGGGCGGCGCGCCCGCCTTCGCCGCAGCGGCCCGCAGGCAGTTGCCCTTTCTCGTGCCCGGCGGACGCCTGCAACCCCTTCCGAGCGACCACCCCGTCTACCGCGCCGCCGAGCCGGTGACGCTGCGAAAGCAGTACGCCCGCTCGCTGCCGCCCGACGCGCCGCACAAGCGGCTCCAGGCCGTCTACACCACCGGCGACGGCGACACCCCGCTCCGCCCGGCCGTGGTCTTCAGCGCCGAGGACCTGACGGCGGGGCTCGTGGGCTACCCCGGCTTCGACGTCGCCGGCTACACGCCGGAGACCTGCGCCCGGCTGATGTCGGCGATACTGCGTTTCGCCACACGACCTGAAAGCACGTCCCAACCCGCAACGCAACCCGCCACGCGCGCATCAAAGTAGGCGCATCGCGCGTTTGCGGCGCCGCGTATGCAAAAAGCCCCCGGGAAACTTCCCGGGGGCTTCTAATGTGTAATACGCGATCCGTAGCGCAAACTACTCGTCGTCGCTGGACTGCGGCGTCCAGGTCATCTCCGCCTGCTGCTGGAGCAGGTGCCATCGAAGACTGACATCCTGCTGACCGAGCTGCGCCAGGCGCTGCGCCTCGGACGGATTCGTCTTGGACAGCATCTTCCAGCGGTTCTCGCCGGCGATGTACTCCTGGAACGGGATGCTCGGGGGCTTGGAGTCGATCTGAAGCGGGTTG
>JBMCUM010000096.1:0-7699 GCA_048622595.1 Planctomycetota bacterium
CGCTTCACTTTCGGCGAGTGGTGCATTACTTTACGGACAGTGAACTGGCCCGACGGTCCGAGCGACGGGCGCCGTGTCGTGCGTGGACCGTCCAGGCCGGAGCGTTTCGAGACAAGGACAATGCCGACAAGGCCGCCGCGCTGACGTCCCACGGGTTGGAGGCGACGGTCCAGCCGGTGCTCGACGACGAGAAGCTGCTGTTTCTCGTGACCGTCGGACGCAGCAACACCTACGAAGGCGCGCGCGAGCTTCTGCCCAAAGTACGCGAGTACCGCAAGGACGCGTTCGTCACGACGGTGAGGTGAGACCATGATCGATCAATCGGGACGCACAGCCGCAAGGTGGGCTCGGTCCTTGGTGCGGGGATCGGCCCGCCCGCCCGTGGTGGCGGGGGTGGTGCTGGTCGCCCTGCTGGTCGGCTGCGAGCCGACAGGCGACATGGCGCCGCAGCCCGCGCCGGTGGAGGAGCGGTACCCCCGGGCATTTCTCAAGACCGACTGGCAGCAGCAGGAAGTGCCCGGGGCGCACATGGTGCGGCGCGATTACCGCATCCGCGAGGGCGACTTCCTCGAGATCATCTATCACGTCAAGCACCGCACCAGCGAGCAGTACCGCATCAAGGTCCAGGACGTCATCGACGTGCGGTTCCCCTTCAACCCGGAACTGAACCAGACCGAGACCGTCCAGTCCGACGGGAAGCTGTACCTGGACCTCATCGAACCCCAGCGCGTCATCGGGCGGACGATCGAGCAGGTTCGCGCCGACCTCAAGGCCGCCTACGCCAAGTACATTAGGAACCCGAACCTGACGCTGAGCTTCGAGCAGTCCAACGTCAAGACGGCCGAGCTGAAAAAGGCGATCACCACCAGCCCGCGCGGGCAGAGCCGCCTGGTGCCCGTCACGCCCGACGGGAGGATCTCCCTGCCGTTCGTCGCCGACATCCGAGCGGCCGGGCGGACCATCGGCGAGTTGCACAAGGCGCTGAACGAGGCGTACAAGGAGATCGACCTTCCGCAGCTCGAGGTGACGGTCAATCTCCAGCAGGTGGCGCCCTTCCGCGTCTACGTCCTCGGGGAGGTGCGCCGTCCGGGCGTGCTGCTGAACCGCTCGGGGACCGCCAGCGACATCGGGTCGATCTCGCTGCTGCAGGCGCTGGCCCAGGCGGGAAGCTACATCCCGCAGCGCGCCGAGCTCAGCCAGGTCGTGCTCATCCGTCGGCGCCACCTTCCGCGCCCCGAGGCGGCCGTTATCAACGTTCACCAGCTCCTGGAGAACCGCTCCCGCGCCGAGGGCGAGCCGGTGGTGGCCGACATGGCCGAGCACCGGTATGACATCTGGCTGGAGGACGGGGACATCATCTACGTCCCGACGACGACGATCGCCAAGCGCGCCGATTACATCGAGTACGTCTGGAGCCGCGGCATCCGCGCCGTGGGCGGCTTCAGCAGCTTCTACGGCATAGCGGACGACGTGGACTGGCTGGGGCCCAACCCATAGCCCGCCACGCCGCAGCGAGGTAGAGCATGGCCGATTATACCACGAGCAGGACGCTGCGTGAGATCACGCGGATCATCGCCAGTCGTTTCTGGATGATGCTGGTGATCTTCCTGATTCCCACGGCGGCGGTGTGGGTCGCCACGGCGTACGTGCCCAAGGAGTACCGCTCCGAGGTCGAGCTCATGACGCGCCCCGACGTCAGCGCCGATCCCCTGACCGAGCAGCAGGCCGCCTCCCTGCGCGAGCGCATCTCGCTGTTCGTCGACACCCAGAGCGAGGTGATCACGAGCGACCACGTGCTGGCCTCGGCGGCGCTGCGCCTGGCGGGCGCTGCCGAGGCGCCCCGGCCCTTCTCCTACAGGGCGCTTCGCGCCGAGCGCGACGAGGCGCTGGCCGAGCTGGCCGGGCAGCGCGACGAGATGTCCGACTCGGACTACGCCGAGCGGCGAACCGAGATCATCGCCGACTACGCCCGGCGGCGGGCGGCGCTGCAGGAGCACTGGATGCGCCGCCTGGAGCGCTGGCAGCGGCGCGTCAGCGAGTACATCGAACAGCATCCCCGCCAGGTGCGCAAGCTGGCCGACAGGGTTGAGGTCGTGACCCCCGGCGGCCCCGAAGCGTCCTTCACGCAGCTATTCTCCGTCCGTGTGGACTGGCCGGAAGAACCCGAGCTCGCCGCCGAGCGCGGCGTCCCGGCGGACGAGCTGGCCGCCCGGCGCGCCCGCCAGATGGCGCAGCACGTCGTCGAGGCGTACCAGGTCCGCTACACGCGGCTCCAGGCCGAGCAGACCGAAAGCATCGCCCAGCAGGCCGTCGACATCGAGGCCTACATCGAGAACCGCGAGCAGGCGCAGCGCAAGTTGCGCGAGTTCGTCCGCCGCCCCGAGGTGCGGGGGAACCTTCTGCACCTGGTCAACATGTACGGTCGCCAGGGCGGGGGGCTTGAGACCGGCATCGCCTCCAACGTCCGCCGGGCCCGGCAGGAGGTCGACGCCGCCGAACGCCAGAAATCGCAGTTGCGGGCCCAGCGGCAGGTGGTCCGTCGCGAGGCCGGCAAGAGGGAACTGCTCGCCCGGTGGCGTCAGCGGTTCGCCCTGTTGCGGAAGGTCCAGACCGGCGACCCGCTCGGCGACGCCGAGCGGACCGCGTGGAACGAGCGGCGCGCTGCGCTGGTCGAGGCGATTCGCGCCGGCGACGGCGGAGCGGTTTCCGACGTGCAGATCCTGCAGCGCGGTTTCGGCGAGCTGGTCGAGGAGATCCAGGACTTCGAGCTGGTCGTTCCCGACTGGGCCGCGGCGAACAACCCCGAGATCCGCGACACCCAGTCCAAGACCGTCGGCCTGCAGCTCGCCCTGGACCAGTACACCACGTCGCTGAACTACCTGCACGAGGACGTGCTCCAAACGGCCGAGGAACTGCTCAAGACGTGGCAGCGACTGCGAGCGAAGCTGGAGACGGCCTCGCAGCGTGTGTCCGACGAGATTGAGGTGCTGGAGGCGCGTCTGGAGACGACCCGCGAGCAGCTTTACGGCGTCGGCGCCGGCGGGGAAGGCGGCATGGAGGGCCAACTCGAGACGCTCGAGCCGCTTGCGGTTCAGTACAATCAGCTCAGCGACGAGGTGGACCGGGCGCAGAACCTGGCCAACGAGGCCTGGAAGAAGCGTCTGGAGGTCCAACAGGCCCGCCAGGGCGCTCCCCAGCCGATTCTTCCGATCGTGGTCGACGGTCCCGACCTGCCCGATCCGGACCACCCGCACTGGCCGATCCTGTGGTTGAACGTGCTGATCGCGGCGGTGGCCGGTTTGGTGCTGGCGCTGGTCTACGCGTTCCTGTCCGACCACTTCGACCATACCATCAAGAGCATCGACGACGCCGAGCGCTACGTCGGCGCCCCGGTGCTGGCGTCCATCCCCCGACTGGGCCGGCGCATCATTCGCAGATAGGAGTCCCACCATGGCCGAGATGAGCGACACCGCCGCGCCACAGAACGCGCCGCAGCAGGCGCCGCCGGTCGGCGCCGCGCGCAGGCCCAAGCTGAAGCGCAAGGCCGACGAGCTGTTCCGCGGTCTGTGGGCGTCGCTGTTCTACTCCGGGCGGACGATGGGCAAGGCCGTCATCCTGTGCTCCTCGGACCGCCGGGAGGGCACGTCCACGATCGCATGCGGTCTGGCGTCGGTGGGTAGCGAGCCGGCCGGCGTGGCGCGGATCGCGCTGGTCGACTGCAACTTCCGCGCCCCGCGGATCGCCGACATGCTCGGCGCCCGGGCGGCGCCGGGGGTGGCCGACGTGGTGCTCGATGCCACGGCACCGGAGGAGGTCATCCAGCGCCTGAGCCCGAGTCTTGACGTATACGCCGCCGGGAACGTCCACGGACGCATGCTGGAGGTGCTTCGCAGCGACAACCTCCGTCCGTTCGTGGAGAACCTCGCCACGGCGTACGACCACGTGCTGATCGACGCCCCGCCCGTCAACCAATTTCCCGACGCCCAGGTGCTCGGCGGGATCGTCAAGGACGTGGTCCTGGTCGCCCACACCGAGCAGACGCCGCGCGAGGCGGTCGCCCAGGCGCGCAAGCGCATCGAGGCGTCGGGGGCGCGCGTCGTCGGGCTCGTACTCAACCGGCGCAAGTACCCGATTCCGCGCTTCCTCTACCGGCGCGTGTGAGCCCAGCGCCGCCGAGGTGCCATGCTGACCGTCGGGCAACAACGCGTCGATCCGCTGGCGCTGACCGCCGTCGGCGTGCTGACCGCCGCCGGCGCCGGCGTGGCCGTCGCCTTTCCCCATACCATGCCGTGGTCCGTCCTCGCCGTCGCCGCCGCAGGGCTGATGCTCTGCTGGGCTGCACGATGGGAAATCACCGTCTGGACCTGGATGTGGGTCCTGTCCTACGGGCTGCTGGACTGGCCGCAGTGGGAGATGCCCATCACCGGGTTTTTCAACATGACGGTTCCGCGGCTGGTGTTCGTCGCGGCCGCGGCGGCGTTCGGTCTGTACTTCCTGCTGCATCGCGGGCGGCTTCACTTCGACCGCGGGCTGCTGTGGGTGATGCTGCTGCTGACGGTCTGCGTCGGCGCCAGCGCGTGGGCGACCGGGTGGACGACGGACATCCGCCAGCCGCGGGAGATCGTCAGCGCGCCGTACTACCGCTTTCTCGGGTCCATCGTCCTGCCGTTCGTCATGTTCACGCTGGTCTACAACGCGGTCCGCCGTGAGCGCCAGATCACGTGGGCGCTGCTGCTGATCAGCTTGTACGGGTGGTACGCGCTGTACGTGGGGTACCTTCAGTACGCGGCCATCCGCGGAGCGGACGCCGCGCGGGCGTTCATCTGGCCGGCGTACATCAACAACCCGGACTACGGGCATCACTTCGACCGCGCCCGCGGGGCGTTCGCCGCCGCCGGGCCCCAGGCCGCCTTCCTCGTGCTGCTGTTCTACACGGACCTGTTCCTCCTGCGGCGCATCCGAGGACCGGCGAAGGTCGCCTTCGCCGCCCAGGCGCTGCTGGTTCCCCCGGCCGTGTTCTTCACCGGCATGCGCAGTGCATACCTGGCGTTCGCGCTGTGCGGGATCGTCTGGCTTCTGGCCGCGGCGCGGAACCGCCTGGGTCCGGCGAAGCTGGTTGTCTGCGGGCTCGTGCTGCTGATTGCCACGGTGACGATCTGGGATCGTCTGACCTCGACGGACCGGATGCGCGGCGGGGTGGGGCAGGTTCGCCCCGTGGTGGCGCGGAAGATCCTCGTCGCCCAGACGTGGGAGATGGTCAAGCGGCGTCCGTTCTTCGGGGTGGGGTTCGGGCATTTCGTCGACGCCCAGCGGCGGATGCGCCGCAGCCCGGGATCGCTGGCGGGGCTCAGCGGCGGCGTGCTTGTGGAGCACAACCTGTTCCTCAACATGGTCGCCGAGACGGGACTGATCGGGCTGGCGCTGACGGTCGGGGTGTTCGTGCTGCTGTTCCGGGAGTCCGTGCTGCTCTACCGCAAGCTGCCACCGGGCGCCCACGGGATGCTGTCACGCAGCTTCGTGATCCTGTTCTGGATCGCGATGGTCAACTACCTCACCGACGCCATGTTCCGCGACACACTGTGGGACGTGTTCGCCAACGGGCTGTTCTGGTCGCTGGCTGGGCTGGTCGTCGCCTATAACCGCCTGCTTGAGCCCCAGCCGCTGACGCTCCGGCCGGTTGCGCCGATGCCGGTGCGGCGATAGGAGGCGCGGCGTGTTCGCCTGGCGCCGGTTGTTGAAGGTCGGCTCGGTCGCCGAGTCGATGAGCGCGTACGTCCCGGCCGTGGTCCTCCACAAGGGCCTGGGCCTGGTCCGCGTGCTGCTGTTCGCGCACTTCATGCGCCGCGCCGAGGCGCAATACGGGCTGTGGGGGTTGGCGATGATGCTGTTCACCGTCGCCGCGCCGCTGATGACTCTCGGAAGCAACCAGGGACTGGTCCGGTATGTCAGCTTCTACGAGGCGCGAGGGCGCCTGCGCGAGTTTTACCGGCGCGCGCGTGGCGGCGTGCTCGTCTGCACGGCGGCGGCGCTGGCACTGGCGGTGCTGGCCAGCCCGGGCGCCGCACGCCTCCTCGTGCTGTTTCGCGCAGACCCGGCCGGCGCCGCCTCCGTCGGCGAGTTGACCCGCGTGTGCCTGGCCGCCGCGGTCAACGCGTTCGCGCTGGCGCTGTACCTGAACATGACGGGGTTCATGGTGGGCCTGCGGGTCTACCGCCTGGTCGCGGCGACGGAAGTGCTGTTCTCCGTGGCGTTCACCGTGCTCGGCATCGCCGTTCTGGCCGCCAGCCCGACCAGCTTGAGTGTGCTGACGGCGCATTTCGGCGCGCTGCTGGTGGCGCTGGTCGGGGGCATGGCGGCGCTGCACGCGGCCGTCGCATCCCACCGCGACGAGCCCGACGCCGAAGCCGAATCGCGGACGCTCCGGCAGCGCAGCGGCGCCGAGGGGGCAGTGGTCATGGAGCCGATGGGCGAGACGGACGAGGTGACGGGCACGACATCCTACGCAGCCGGGAGCGAGGCGGCGCCCAGCCGCGGCGCGATGCGGCAGGTGCTGCGGTACGGGGTGGTGGCGATGGCGGGCAACCTGCTGTGGCTGGCGGCGCAGTACGTCAGCTTCTTCGCGACGTACCTTCGCGGCGGCGAGGCGCAGGCGGGGGTGTATGCCATCTTCCTCCAGCTCAGCCAGCCCACGCTGTTCCTGGCCAACGCCGCCTGGGCCGTCGTGCTGACCCACGTCGCCCGCCGATGGGAGGGACGCCAGCACGCCACCGCCATGCTCGTGCTGGAGACGTCCTACAAGGCCGTGGCGATCGCCCTGATGGTGCTTACGCTGACGATCTACGCCGCGGCGCCTCTGTGGGTGCGGATCCTCCCCCCGGGCTATCGGCGCGGGTTGCCCCTGCTCGGGGGGCTGCTGCTGTTCTTCCAGACGGTCATTCACCTGGCGGTTGTGACGATTCTGGCCAAGCTGCACGAGCGTCCGTCGGCGATCGCCCTTGCGGCGCTGGTCGGCGGGGCGTGCAACGGCGTTCTGGCGTGGCGGTGGATGCAGCCCGGCGCGCGGTTCGACTCGCCGGTGGAGGGCGCGGCCTGGGCGGCGGGCGTGGGCATGCTTGCCGGCGCCACGGCCGTTGGGGTCGGATACCTGCTGTGGACCCGCACGCGCCTGCGTCCCAGCACGTGGTTCGTGCTGCTCAGCCCGGCGCTGCTGCTGGGCGGGTTGCGGGTCAGCCCGTGGGCGCTGCTGGCCGCGTGGGCCGCGCTGTGCGCGCTGGTCGTGGCCACCCCGCTCGTGTTCGACTCGCGAGAGAAGCGCCTGCTGGTCGGCTCGGTCGAGCGGGTGTGGACCACGGTCCGGCGGACGGTGGGGCGATGTTGACGATCTCCGTTATCCTGCCCACGCACGCGCCGTGCCAGCGCGCCGATGCGCTGGAACGCGCCGTGGCGTCCATTCTGGGGCAAAGTCGTCCGCCCGGGCAGCTCATCGTCGTCCACGACGGGCCCGGGCGCGTCCCGCCCGACCTCGCCGGCCGCGCAGCCGACGCCGGCATCGACTACCGTTACGTCCGCAGCGATCGGCCGTCCCTGCCGCGCTCACGCAACACGGGCGTCGACGCCGCGGACGGCGACATCGTCGTGTTCGGCGAGGACGACCTGACGTTCCCCCCCGACTACATGCAGCGCGTCGCGTCGCTGTACG
>JBMCUM010000097.1:0-7652 GCA_048622595.1 Planctomycetota bacterium
CGGCGGGCGTCGCGGTGGCGCGGAAGCGCCCGCCCGAGGCGGGCGCGGATGGTGAGGGTGCGGCCATACGGCCGCCCGTATGGGCGGGTCAGCGGCTCGGCGGTGCGTGTCATGAGAGATCCTCGACTCGGCGAGTGTGGTGCCGCGGGTTTAGATTCAAAGGTTCAAAGTTTCAGAGGGGGCGCCGCGGCGGCGTCCGGCGATGCCGTCGGCGATCAGACTCATCTGCGCGGTAATCCGGTCCAACCGACGACGCAGCGCGTGCAGCGAGATATCCAGCTCCTCGGCCAGGTCGTGCAGCGACACGCCCTGACAGAACCGCCGCTTGGCGACGTGGACGTCCTCGGGCGGGAGGTATGGACCGGCGTGGAGTACCTGGCGGAACCGCGGGGAGTTCATCCGCCGGGCGAGGCGATGGAGGCGCCAGCGGACCGCGCGGGGCGTGATGCCCTTCATGCGGGCGACGCGCCGGATGGGCTGACCGCTGAGAACGACCGCCTCGAGGAGGTCCCGCTGCTCGCCGGTCAGCAGGCGTGCGCGTTGTTGCAGGACTTGGTCGGTTCGGGGCAGTTCGTAGGTGCGGCAGATGGTCTCGCGAAGCGGTAAGGCCATGTCTGTAAGCCCCTTATAGTTCACACGGTTCCGTCGGGCGCTGCTGCGGGCGTCTCCGGGACGGTTTCGCAGCACCGCGAATGCTTGCTAAGTATGATAACAATGCAACACGCCAAGTCAAGAAGATTGTCGCGAGATGTGATAATTTTACAGGATAATTATGTCGCAGTTGTCGATGTATGATATAATGCCAAGCGTGACGGTCTCGGGCGATCCGCCCCGAGCCGCCGGCGGAGGTACGGATGAGTCTGGCCGAGATCCTCAGAAAGCGGCGTCTGGAGCTGGGCATGACCCAGGATCAGGTCGCCGAGCAGGCGGGCATCTCCAAGCCCTACCTGTCCAACGTGGAGACGCGCCGGGCGCGCCCGCCCAGCGACGCGGTGCTCCGCGCCCTGGAGCGCGCCCTGTCGTGCGAGCCGGGGGAGTTGATGAAGGTGGCGCATCTGGCCCGCACGCCGCTGGACGTCCGACAGGAGCACGAGTTGCTCACGACGGAGGTCGTCAAGCTCCGACGCGTCCTCAAGGGGCTGATGGACAGCGGCCGGACGGGACGGGGCGATGCCGACCTCGGCGAGCTGCTCGACGCCGACGACGAGTCCCCGTACGGACCGCATGGCCGCGCCGTGGCCGCGGGACCGGCCGTGCCCATCATCAACAAGGTCTCGGCCGGATACCCGCAGCAGTTCACGGACCTGGACTATCCGGTGGGCGTGGCGGAGGAGTACATTCGCTGCCCGGACCTGCACGATGCCCAAGCGTTCGCCGTCCGCGTGGTGGGCGACTCGATGGAACCGAAGTACCACCAGGCGGACATTGTGATCTTCTCGCCGAACACGCCCGCCGAAGCGGGCGCCGACTGCTTCGTCCGCTTCGCCGACGACGGGGGGACGACCTTCAAGCGGGTCTACCCGGACACGCCCGAGACGCTCCGCCTCCAGCCGCTCAATGACAGATACCCCGCCGAGACGTATCCGCGCGGACGGATCACGGGCTGCTGGCCCGCCGTGTACCGCATCGAGCGCATCGGGCGGTGAGGCGCCGGCGGTTGCGACGCTGGATAACCGAGCATGACACAGACGCTGACGCTTCCGGTGGAAAAGTCCGCCTCCCTGCGCCGGGCCGTGGGGAGCTTCCTCGATGCCGTCGGCGCCTGGGCCCGACGGGTCATGGGGGCCTGTCCGGAGGGGTTCGTCTCGGACTCCCATGACGGGGGGACGTTCATGCTTCCGTGGGCGGTCTACGCCCGCGCCGCCGGCGACGAACGTCCCGCCGCGTTCATGCGCCGCTATCGCGACGGGGCCAAACACCGCTTCGAGCAGGCCGGACTGTGGCGCGACGGGTACTGGCGCCGCCAGGAGGTCCACCATGGAACGGAGCACTTCGAGCTGTTTGTCGGCGGGCTGTGGCGCCTGGACCCCCGCGACGCCGAGACGATCGCCCAATTCGAGGACGCCGCCGAGCACGTGGGCAACTGGAAGGCGGGCGTGCCCGCCTGGTACGACTGGGACACGGGGCTGTTCCGCTCCATGCACCTGGGTACCGAAACGGTGGGGCCCGCGTCGCCCAACGTGCCCGACCACGTGCGACTGATCCGCATCTGCCTGCTGGCAGGCGCGATGACCGGGCGCCGACGCTACCTCGACCTGGCGCGCCGCGCCGGGCTGCGATGGGCGGACGCGCTGGTCGACGGGGCGCACCTGCCCGTGGCGATCGACGCCGACGGCGCGGTCTCGGACCTCGCCCGGGCCGAAACGTCCTATCGCGCCTTCGCCGGCGCCGCCCCGGACGACCTCGACCGCGAGCTGCCGCGGGCGGAGAACCTCATCGCCTCCGGCGTCCCGGACGCCATGCTGGCGCTGTGGCAGGCCACGGGCGACGGGGCGTTCCGCGCCGCGGCCGAGCGGATCATCGACGTCGCGGCCGGTGATCTGGCGAGTCCCATCGCCTGGCAGGCCCAGGCAGCGGTGCGGCGCTATCGCGACGCGACCGGATCGGGGCGATACGACGCCCGCGTGCGCGACGTGGCGGACGACGCCGTGCGCGACGTGGGCGCGCTGACGCTCGTCGCGGCGCCCGAGGCGCCGCGGGTCACCGGACCGCTGGGAATGCGGGCCGACAAGCCCGACTGGCTGGATGCGGACGGCCGGGCCGCACCGAGCCCCCTGCTGGGTGCCCTCAAGGCGCTGGTCATCGACGACCCGGCGCTGCTGAGGCGCGCGGTCGATCTGGGGCGGGCGCATTTCGAGCTGGCCGCGCGGGCCTTCGGCGACGTGACGCACCACGGGTGCGGGTCGCGGTCGCTGGCGGCGGTCTGTCGCGGCCACGGGCGCCTCAACGGCGCCGGCGTGGTCACCGAGGTCCTGGCGCCCGCCCTCGGCGCGCAGGAGTGAACCGCCCACGCGAACGGGCGCCGCGAGCGGCTCGGCTGGGGGGCATGCCTTGCCCTGCGGACGCCGGCGACCTGCGCCTCACCGGGCGGGCGCCTCAGCCGCGGCGCCTGCGCCGCAGCAGGACGGCGCCTACCAGACCCACGACGCCCAGCGACGCCGGCTCGGGGACGCAGATGGTGGCCACGTCCCACCACGCCACCTCGCCCTCGAGCATGCCGTAGTCCGTGTGCGAGGGGAAGAGGATCTCCTCGGCGTCGGGCTGGTAGTCCAGCTCCCAGGTGAACAGGACCTGTCCGTCGTCGGCCGACAGTTGCGGCGCGGCGGTCGGGGCCAGGATGACCTCCTGTCCCTGATCATCCGTGTAGCGCAGGCGGATGTCCTCGTCGGCGTAGTTCGGGTCGCGCTTGTAGTAGTCGACCAGCAGGTAGATTTCCTTCTTCAGGTCGGGGTCGAATTCGTTGTTGATCCGGAACGGGTGGAACATATCACCGTTCGGGTCCGTGTACGATTCCTGCCAGCCGTCCGGAGGGGCGTAGAACCCCGCCTTGTCGCCCCCCTCGCGGTAGGCGGGTCCGCCGGGGCCGGGATGCCAGGCGACGTCGTAGTTCTGCATCGCCTCGGTCGGCTTGTCCAGCCCGGGGCAGAACGTGGTGTACCCGTTGGCCTGGGTCAGGTAGTTCTGCCCGCCCGTGCCCAGGAAGTCCAGCGACCACTGGTTCGAGCTGAAGTCGTTCTCGTAGGCGTCGTCGCCCGGCGACGTGGTGTTGACGTCCGAGTCATGCCAGATCGACTGCGTCGGCGTCGGCGTGTGATCCCACCCCACCATCGTCACGGCGTGGGCGGGGCTGTCAAACTGGACCCCCACGTACTGGCAGCGCTCCAGCTCGCCGCGCAGGAAGTCGTAGTCCTGCTGGGTGAGTGTGCGATACTCGGCCGTGACGTCCGTGTAGAAATTGTCCGGTGCGTACTCGCTCGACGAGGGGTTTTTCCCGTAGTTCGCCAGCCACCAGGTGATCGCCTGGTCCGGCGCCCCGCCGCCGGCGGTACCCCACGCGGCGGTCATCTGGCTGTAGATGGAGTTGGCCTTCTGCTGGGCGGTGGCGCCGGTTCCGTATCCGGCCGCAGCGAGGATGTTCGCCGCCGACGCCTGCCAGCACGACGCGTCGTTGGGATCGGACGGGTTGACCTTGTTGACGTCGGGGATCGCCGTGCCGTCCTGGGACGACTTGATGTACTGGACGGGAAGGGACTGTCCCGCGACGGGGTACGCAACCGCCACGAGCACCGCCGAGACGATAACGACCGTGATGAACCTGCGCATGATCTGCCTCTCTCTCTACCCGACGGCCAGCAGCCGATGTGCGTGACCCTGCGTCGCGCCCCGACGTCCGTGACCGCTCCTTTCCGGGTGTCTGAAGGATGTACCCGGCTGCACAGCCGGGTGGCTCATCACGGATTATATGCCATAACCCGATTGTGTCAAGTGAATTACCCGAAGAGCCGGTTTTCAGGGCTTCCCAGTCGTTCGGGGCGGCGACGGTCGCACGGGCTGCGGCCTACCGCAGACCGCGGACGCCGGTGTGGTGGACGAGCATCTGCTCGCGGTCGGGCCCGACGCTGATGACGCCGATGGGGCGGTCCAGGACCGCCTCGATGCGGTCGACGTACGCCTTGGCCTCGCCGGGCAGGTCGGCGAACGCCTCGCACGTGCCGATCTCGTCGCCCCATCCGGGCAGCGTCTCGTAGACCGGCTCGGCCGCTCCGAGCAGCGCCGGGTCGAAGTCCTCGACGAGGTCGTCGCCGACACGGTAGGCGGTGCACAGCTTGATCTCGTCCAGCCCGGTCAGCACGTCCAGAAGCGCCAGGGCGACCTCGTCGACGCCGGACAGCTCCGCGGCGTAGCGCGCGGCGAACAGGTCCAGCCAGCCGCACCGTCGCGGTCGGCCCGTGGTGGTTCCGTACTCGTTGCCCCGGTCGCGGAGGTAGGCGCCGGTGTCGTTGTCCTGCTCGGTGGGGAAGGGTCCGGCCCCGACGCGGGTGGTGTAGGCCTTCAGCAGCCCCACGACGGTCCCCACCGCGCGCGGGGGCACGCCGGCGCCCTGCGGGACCCCGCAGGCCGAGACCGACGAGCTCGTCACGAACGGAAACGTCCCGTGGTCGATGTCCAGCATGCTGCCCTGACCGCCCTCGAACAGGATCCGCTCACCCTCGGCGACCGCGCGGCGCAGCACGGCGCCCGTATTGGCGAGCATGGGTTCCAGTCGTCGGCCGTACGCGGCGTACTCGGCGGCGATCGCGTCGGCGTCGAACGCCTCGGCGCCGTACAGGGCGGCGAACGTCGTGTTCTTCGTCTCGACGATGAGGCGGACCTTCTCCCGCAGCGCCTCGCCGCGGGCGAGGTCGCCGACGCGGACGGCGGTCGAGCGGTTGGCCTTGTCGGCGTAGCAGGGCCCGATGCCCCGCGCCGTGGTCCCGATCCTCCGAGCAGCAAGGGCGTGCTCGCTGTGGGCGTCGGCGGCCTTGTGCCACGGCATCACCACGTGCGCCGCCGTGCTGATCAGCAGGTTCTCCGGACCGACGTCCACGCCGCGGTCGCGCAGCGCGTCGATCTCCTCCAGCGCCACGGCCGGGTCGAACGCCACGCCGTTGGCGACCACGTTGGTTATCTCGGGGCGAAGCACGCCGCAGGGGACCAGGTGGAGGGCGAACTTCTCGCCGGCGCGGACGACGGTGTGCCCGGCGTTGGCGCCGCCGCAGTAGCGCACGACGTAGCGCGAGACGGCGGCGAGGGCGTCGACGACCTTGCCCTTGCCCTCGTCGCCCCACTGCAGTCCTGTAACCGCGACGTTGGGATCGGACATCTGTCTGCTCCTCGCTGCGCGCCTTGCGGGACCGCGCGCAGCCACACTAGCTTACCCCCTCGGTGCCGACTTGCAAGGCCTCGTCCGCCCCGACGGGCAATCAAAGAAGTCCCAAAAGACCTTGTCACGCCGCCGGCGGGGTGTATAATGCATGGCTCGCGCCCGCGTGGGGCGAGGTTTGCGAAACGCTCAACGAGGAAGACCGTGGCACACTCGCTGTCTGCGAAAAAGCGAATCCGGCAGAACGCCAAGCGCCACAGCCGCAACAACCGGTGCAGACGGCGGATCCGAACCGCCGTTCGCGCCTTCGACGAGGCGCTGAGCGGCGGCGACCGCGATCAGGCGGCCCGACAGCTCCAGACGGTCTACAAGACGCTCGACCAGGTCGCGGCGAAGGGGACGATCCACAAGAACGCCGCCGCCCGGAAGAAGTCGCGTCTGGCCCGCCGGATGGACCGCGCCTTCTCGTCGTAGCGCTGGCGCGCCGCGACACGGGCTCGCGTCGCAATGCGGGCCTTTCTTCATGCGCCGGCGTCGTCCACGGATTACACGAATGCCGGAAGAAAACGCGGGTCCACCAACGGCACGAATTGCACGAACCGGGATGAGTCGCGCGCGACGCCGGTGCGTGTCATTCGCGTAATCCGCGGACGACGCGCTGCGAGCATCGGTGGATCGCCATGGCACGTCGCCAGAGCACCTACGTCGGCCGCGGGGGCGACAAGCTCGCCGCCGCCCTGGACGCCTTCGAACTCGACCCGCGCGGGCTGCTGTGCGCCGATCTCGGCGCGAACGTCGGCGGGTTCGCCGACTGCCTGCTGCGCCGCGGGGCCGCACGCGTCTACGCCGTGGACACCGGTTACGGCGCCCTGGCGTGGTCCCTCCGCACCGACGACCGCGTGGTGGTCATGGAGCGGATCAACGCGCTGCACTGCGACCCGCCCGAGCCGGTCGACCTGGTCACCGTCGACGTCGCCTGGACGCCGCAGGAGCGGATCGTTCCGGCCGCCCTGCGATGGCTGCGCGCGGGCGGACGCCTCATCTCGCTGCTCAAGCCTCACTACGAGCTGGTGAAGATGCGCCGGCGCCGCCCGGGAAAACCGCTGAGCGACCGCGACGCCGACGACGCCTGCGGGACGGTGTGCCGGCGCCTGGGCGATCTCGGCGCGTCGGTCCGCGCGGCCATGCGGTCGCCGCTGCGGGGCAAGGGCGGAAGCGCCGAGTTCCTGCTGCTCATCGCCCCGGGGCGGTGAGGCGCGCGTCTCGTGCGGCGCGGCGCGCATTGCGGGGCCGGTCGCGGCGTCGTACAGTGGGCATCATGATCGGACGTGCGGTTGGATTCGGCTTCGCCGCGGCGCGGGACGGGATCGCCCGCGGGCTGGTGCGTGCCGGCGTCACGCCGAACGGGCTGTCGCTGGCGGGCCTGGTGCTGACCGGCGGGGCCGCCCTGTGCTACGCCCTCGGCGCCGGGGGGACGTTCGCCTGGTCGCTGAGCGCGGGCGAAGGCAACTGCTACGTCCTGCTGGCGGGGGTGTTGCTTCTTCTGGCGTCGGCGTGCGACATGCTCGACGGGGCGGTGGCGCGAATCGGGGCCTCGAAGACCGCCTTCGGCGGTTTTCTTGACAGCACGCTGGACCGCATCAGCGACTTCCTCGTCTACATCGGCATCGCGCTGGGCTTCGCGCGGCGCGACCCGGCGAATCTGACGTTCGTGCTTCTGGTGCTGCTTGCCGTGTGCAACGCCCAGATGATCTCCTACGCCAAGGCGCGGGCCGAGGACTTCATCTCC
>JBMCUM010000098.1:0-7604 GCA_048622595.1 Planctomycetota bacterium
AAGCCGGGGTGCGATCGCCGCGGCGGCGCTCGGCGTGGCGGCTGCCGCGGCGCTGGGCGTGTGGCGGCGGCGCCTGGCGCGCCGGCGGCACGTCGTGGTCGCCTGCGTAGTCGGAGCGGTGCTCGTCTGCGCGGCGGGCGTGGTCGCCTGGGGCGTCCGGCGTGACGGGCTCCCGACCAAGACGATGACGTTCCGGTGGTACTACTGGACGGCCGGGGCGCGGATCGCGCGGGACCGACCGTTGTTCGGCGTGGGCCCGGCGAACTTCGACTCGGCCTATACACGCTACCGGCGAGTGGAAGGCGAAGAGGCGGTCAAGCTTCCCCATAACGCCGCCGTCCATGCCGCCGCGACCTGCGGGATCCTCGGCGGGCTGGCCTACCTGGCGGTGCTCGGCGGCGCACTGGTCTCGCTGGCGCGCCCGGCGCCGCGCGGCGAATCAACCCGTCCGTCGCCGTCCGTGCGCCTTGGCGACATCGCCGGCGCTGCGGCCGGGCTCGCCGCAGCCGTACTGCTCGCCCGCGCGGCGTTCACCCACGCCGGGGCCTCGGGCGCCCTGCTGGTCATCGAGGCGCTCGGCCCGGCGGCCGTGCTCGGCGGCGCCGTGCTGCTGGCGGGATGGACCGCCGGCCGCGACCTGGAGGCCGTCGCCGACGCCGCGCCGGTGCGGATCGCCCTGGGCTGTGCCGTCGCCGCCTTCGCCCTGCACAACATGGTCAGCTTTTCGCTGTGGACCCCGGGCGCGGCGATGATCTTCTGGGCGGCGACCGGCGCCCTGCTGGGGCGGACCGCCTCACGCTCGTGGCGAATGGACGGGCTGGCGCGTCCCAAGGCCGTCGCCGCCGCGGGGGCACTGGTCGCCGCGGTGGTGCTGCTGTGGCTGCCGGTGTGGCGGCGCGCGGCGCGGACGGAGGCGGTCGCCGAGGCGCTGCTCGCGGGACAAGCCGCCCCGGCCGCACGCCACGCGGTCCGCGCCGCGGAGGCGGACCCGCTCGATCCGGTAGCGGCCGGGGACGCGGCGCGGGCGCTTCTGGCGACGGGGCATTGCGCCACGGCGTTGGACTACGCCGACAAAGCGTGCGCACGGGACCGGCAGGACGCCTCGTGGTATCACCTCGCGGCGTCCGTCGCGCGGCGCTGCGCCCGCCGCGGCGACGCCCCGCCGGACCGCAATCTGCTCGCCCGCGCCGCGGACTCCATGCGCCAAGCCGTCCGGCGCGACCCCCAGGACGCCTCGCTGCGCCTGGAGTACGCCCGTCTGCTGGCAGACCTCGCCCGGTGGGACGCCTGCGCCGCCCAGCTCGAACAGGCCGAGCGGATCGACGCCGTCCGCCGCCGCATGGACAGCGGGTTCCGCCTGACGCCGGCACAGCGAGAGGAATTGCAGGAGCTGCGGCGCCGCGTGGAGAGGCGGTAAACGACGACGAAAAACGACGAACGGCGCCGAACGGCCAAGCCCGGACCCAGGATGCGCAGCAAAGGGCAGCTCTGAGACCCGCTTCCTGGCTCCCGACTACCGGTTACCGATCCCCGGTTCCACGTTCCGGGTTCCCTGCGCCTATCCCCACCCCCGCGCGCAGGCCAGCGTATTGCGCAGCAGCATCGCCACGGTGACCGGTCCGACCCCTCCGGGAACGGGCGTGATCGCCGAGGCGGTCTCCTTGACCGCGTCGAAATCCACGTCGCCGACGGTGCGCATGCGGGCCTTGCCGTCCTCGTCGCGGACCGGCTCGCCGTCGTCGTCCAGCCCGACCGGGATGCGGTTGATCGCCACGTCGATGACCACGGCGCCGGGCTTGACCATCTCCGCCGTCACCAGCGGCGAAAGGTCCGGCGGGCGGGGCGATTTGCCCCCCGCGCGATCGTGCTTGTAGCGCAGCCAGCGCATCTGGCGCGCGCCGGTGGCCGCGATGACGATGTCCGCCCGGCGCGTGTGAGCGGCGAGGTCGCGTGTGGCGACGTGGCAGATCGTGACCGTCGGCGAGCGGTCAATGCTTTGAAGCAGCAGCATGGCCGTCGGCTTGCCCACGATGGCGCTGTGCCCGAGCACGACGGCCTCCAGTCCGGCCATGTCCTCGCACGCGCGTCGCAGCAGCTCGACCGCGGCCATGGGCGTGCAGTCGGCCGTGACCCAGCCGCCGTAGAACAGTCGGCCCATGTTCTCGGGGTGGACGCCCTCGACGTCCCTGGACGGGTCGATCTCCATCTGCGCCATGCGCGTGTCGATATGCGCCGGAAGAGGCAGTTGCAGGACGACCCCGTCGACGGTGTCGGACCGGTTGAGCGTGTCGAGCTGCTGGAGCAGACCGTGCTGGGAGATGTCGGCCGGAAGCTCGAGGAGCTGGTAGTCGATGCCTACCGCGGCGCAGTTGCGCCGCTGCATGTTCGTGTACAGCTTGCTGGCAGGGTTCTGCCCGACCTGCACGGCGACGAGCGACGGGGGGTGTCCGGCGCGACGCATTTCCTGGGCCTCTGCGGCGACCTGCTGCCGGATCTCGGCCGCGACGACCTTGCCGTCGATGATCTCTGCCGACATGCTCTGCTCCTATGTATCCGCGGCATCGAGGGCGGCGCGAAGCGCCCGGGCCGTCTCGGCGTCAATACTGCCCTTTCGCCGCGCCAGGTCAACCGTCAATCGCCCCAGCGCGCAGTACGCGGCGCGCAGGGGCGCCTCGACGCCGCCCAGCGCCTCGGCGTGCCTCCGCACCGTCTCCACGTCGCCGCGCTCCACCGGACCGGTCAACGCCCGCTCCGCACCGAGCGACAGGACGTTCTCCACCGTCGCGCGGACCAGCGGACCCAGCGCCGCCAGGTGCTCGCGCGGGTCCAGCCCCGCCGCCGCACCCAGGCGCGCCGCGCCGTCCAGCAGGGCGACCAGCTCGTTGCACGCCATCACCGCCGCCGCGTGGTACAGCACCTTGGTCCCGCCGGCGATCCGCCGCGCCCGTCCGCCCACCGCCGCGACCAGCCGCTCCAGCGCCTGCGCCGCCGACTCGTCGCCCTCGATGAAGAAGCTCGCCCCGCCCAGTCGCTCGACCGCCGCGGCGACCGTCGGAAACGTCTGAAGCGGGTGACAGGACGCAGCCTCGCAGCCAACCCGTCGCGCCGGGCTCAGCACCCCGCTGTCCAGCGCGCCGCTGCAATGGGCGACCAGGGGGCGATGGACCAGAGCGCCCTCCTCGGCCAATTCCGCGCAGACGCCGGCCACGGCGCCGTCGGGAACGGTCAGCAGCACCAGCCCGCCCGCGCGAGCGGCCTCGACCGGCGAGACGGCGCGGACGTCCGGGCCGATGCGCCGTGCGGCCGCTTCGGCCGACGCCGGCGTTCGCGACGCGACGGCCGCTACAGGCCAGTTCGCCCGCGCCGCCAGCACCCCGACGGCCGTGCCCACGCGCCCCGCGCCGATGATCGCGATGTCCGGGCGGTCGATCACCGCTGCGAAGGCCTGTCGCCGGGAAAAAGGATAATATACTTGACTTTGACGACCATGGATTCGATACTATGAGCGGTCATCTACCAGGTGTAGAAGGATCAAGGACGTCGTCTGCCTCATGCAGGCGGCGTCAGCTTTTGCGCGATTGCTCATACTCCCGCTGAAGCGACCTTTTGCGCCGCTGCTCCGTGACTGGGTATGCTGTCCAGAGAACCCACGCATCCTTGCGGGCCTCAAGGACAAGCAGAAACTCGGCCTCTTCAGCCCAAAGAACCGTTCGCGGCTTGCCGTGCCTCTCGTTTTCCCACACCTTCACGGCAGCGTCGTCGGCATGCTCGATAATCGCTCTGAGCCACCGAATCCGCTCACAACGTCGGATATCCGGAAGCCGCTGTGCTTCCCTCTTGCCGGCCGATGTCACGTGCCAGAATCCCCTCTCGCGACCTTGCTCCGTCGGCCTGCGTTTGATGTGGACGGGCCTGCCGCGGAATATGGGACTGCGCTGCACGAAATCGCGCCGGAATACCTCGTACACCCGCCCGATATAAGCGTGCCAGTCGCCCTGACATTCCCCCAGCGTCAACAGAGGCGGCAGCCAGGCGGGGGCGCTCATGCGTCGTTCTCCCCCGCGCGCCAACGAAGCAGGTTGAACTTGTCCTCCCGAAGCCACGTCGAGCCCGTCAATGTGTATCCGCTCAGGGCACGAACCCGGTCAACAACGGCTTGCTTTGCGCGGCTCTTAATGTTGCCACGGTTGGCGGCCATAACCGCGCCAATCAGCAAATCGGCAAGTTGAATCTGTTCGGATTCTTCCGATCGGATTGGTTGAACCAACTCGATGATTTTCCGCTGACAATCGTAATGCGCATTGGACAGGATCTCGCCCAGCTTCTGACTCTTGCGCCAACTCTGCGCATCCTTGATGTCGATGAAGATGCGGTGCGTATTGTGAGGGAAGATTATGACCTTCAGCAGGTCGAAGAACATCTTGTAGTACCAGTCATCGTGCGTCTGCGCCCACGCGCCGTGGTCGAGTTTCTCCTTGTCGGGGACAATCACACCTCGAAAGTGCAGTCGCTCATCGGAAAAGAACTGCTCAACCAACGCCAAGGCGAAGCTCACCTTCGCCGGCGAGATTTTCTTCCACTTCATCTCGAAGCCGGCGCCTGCGCGCGGGCCGGGCATGCGATGGCTCCATTTGACCTTTCGCAGCTCACGGCTTATCTCGCGGGCAGCGTCGCACGGGCACCAAACCGCGCCGATCACCATCACATGCTGCCCGTCGTGTTCCAGATGACAGCTTTCGTCGCAATAAATATTGATTGCATCACCCATTGGTCGCGATTGCTCCCCTGGCGACCACTCAGACTATCAGGAATGCGAAATCACCGAAAGTGGTCTAACTGTCGTCAGCGCGCATCGTCCGCAAGCACATCCGCCAAAAGATACCGTCGCTTGAACTGCTCGGCGCGGCCGGTGCGGCGACTGTGTTCGGCGTCCTTGCGGACAAGGGCTCCGTCGGCGAGCAGGCGCGGGCGGATTTCGCCCAGGCGCCCGCTGGACCGCTTCGAGGCGTATTCCACGTTCAGCTCGCCCAGCGCCGCGTCCATCCGACGGGCCAGCTCCGCGGCGTCCAGCCCGTCGGCGCGCTCGACGCGCAGCTCGTAGTAGGGCAGCGACCCGCCGGAAGGGAACCGACCCTGAAGCTCGAAAAGCTCGATGCGTCGCCCGACCGCCGCCGAGGCCCGCGCCATCGCCTCGACCACCTGGTGTTCGGTGATCTTCTCGCCGGTGATGCTGGCCGTCGCGCGCCCGCGCGAGAGGAACTCGAACACGGGCGAGCCGCCGAGGAACCCGGTGACGCGCACGCGGTCGTCGATGTCGTACCGCCACAGGCCCGCGCGGTTGGTGACCACGAGGAAGTACTCCCGTCCCTCATCGAGCTCGTGGGCCCGCAGCACGCCGGGGCGCTCGGCGTCGCGCTGGTCGGCGGGGATGAACTCCAGGAAGTTGCCCGTGATCTCGGCCGCCCCGGCGGGCGTCCCGTCGCTCAGCGGGATAGAGAACCGCCCCTCGCTGGCGAGCAGGCCGATGTCCCGGACCGGCACGTCGCCGAACAGCTCCCGCAGGCGCGGCAGGTACAGCCCCAGCGTGCCGCCCGTCCAGTTGGCCAGGAAGGAAATGTTCCAGAAATGCCTCGGCAGCAGTTGCCCGTCCCGTGCGATGCCCTCTTCCATCCGCCGGGCGAGGGCGGGGTTCTTGCCGAATCGCAGGCGATGTCCGATATCCCCGGAGATGCCCCCCGGCGGAGTCAACGTGCCCTCGGCGACGTCCCGCAACAACGCCTCGACGTGGCGCTGGCCGACCTCGACCATGCGGATGGTGCTGGATGGATTGGCTGTAGTGATGAAGGCGACGTCCCGCCCGATCCCGCAACGCAGAATGGTGTAGTACTTCGCCTCGGGGTCCTTGATGGTGGACACGCACGGGGGCACGCAGTACATCCGGCGGACGATGCGCTTCTGCGTCTCGGCCAGCAGACCGCTGATGGCTCCGCACGGCAGCCCGGAGGAGCTTTTGGACTCGGTCTTCGGCGAGGAAATCTGCAGGATGTGCCGCAGCCAGGCGTCCGGATGGTCTTTCAGGGCGGCCAGCCCGAACACATTCCAGCCGCGGCGGATGTCGGTGAGAAAACGCGGCGTGACGGGGATATTCTTCGGCCGACCGGTGGTCCCCGAGGTCTGCGAGAACATCAGCACCGGCTGACCGGCCGGCAGCAGGGCGGTGGGTTCGTTGGCCAGCACCCGATCGAAATACGGGCGAAGCTGGTCGTAGCTGCAAACGGGAACCTGGCGGTTCCAGTCGTCCCAGGTGCGGATCTTCGCGAACCCGTGATCGCGGCCGAAGGCGGTGTTCGCCGTCCGCGAGACGATCTCGTCACGCAGTTCGTGCTGCACCCGCGCGGTGTTCCGATGAGCCTGGAGGAACGCCTCCAGTTGCGCCGACGCATGCCGGGCCGCCAGATGCGCGACCGGTCTCAACAGTGTCTGCCACAAGCTCATGGCGCTGTCCCCCTCGGGCGCGTCGATCGGCGAGCGTGCCCGAAGGCATCGCTTGCGGTCAGAATGGTCCGTGACAAGATCATCAAACTCCCGTAGCCGGGCCGATACAATTGTGGTTTCAAGGCTCGCAACCTGCTTGCCGGGACAACGTTCGGTGGGTCCATCGGCCTGCGGCGGTGTCCGGGAAAGAAGTATACCGGATCGTCCGCCCGGGCGACAGGGAGATTGGTCTGCGTTACGCCACGTTCACCGAGGCGGGGGTGGAGATTTCCTCCTCGGCGATGTCCTCTTCGGCGAGGTATTTCCGGAAGAAGCTCACCGTCCGCTGGGCGTATTCCTTCGGCTCAACGATGACCGACTGGTTGTGCTTGGCACCCTCGACGATCCAGAGGTACTTCGGCGACGGCGAGAGCTCGTAAAGCAGGCGTGACTGGTCCTCGCGGATGTAGCTGTCCCGCCGGCCATGAATGAACATCATCGTGCGCGACTGCATTTCCGCCAACGCCCTGCGCACCGAGGGGTATCGGCAGCCCATTCGCGGCTGGGCGAATCGCAGCAGCCACCACAGCAGGAACCGCCAGAACCCTTCGGTATGGTTTTCGTACACCAGGCGGATGCGGGCGAAGATGCCCGCCCACCGCTTCATGAGGGCGATCAGCGTGGTGTCGGTACTGAAGGCCCCGTCGCAGACGATGGTGCGGATGTTCGGATCCGTGGCGGCGGCCAGGATGGCGGCCCCGGCACCGCGCGAGACACCGAATATGCCGATGCCCGTGGGTTTGTTCTGCCCGGCGAGCATGCTCTCGACGTGTGCACAAGCTCCCAGGACGTCTTCCATGTCCTTATCGGAGGGCCATTGCAGCGGGCGATACTTGCCCGGACAGCTGCTCTCGCCGTGGCCTCGGAAATCGAAGGTGAATACGTCGAAGCCCGACTCGACCAACGGTCTGGCGTAGCGGGCGCAGCTGTACATGTCCGAGCCGAACTCGTGGCAGAACACCACCGTTCCGCGATAGGCCGACCGGTTGGGCGTTTCCAGGAGCATTCCCCGCAGGCTGGTCCCGTCGAACGAACGGAAGCGGGCGATCTCGCCGTGGAGAGGTTTGAAG
>JBMCUM010000099.1:0-7569 GCA_048622595.1 Planctomycetota bacterium
GGGGGCGAGGCGATCCCGGTCGCCGAGGTGGACCTGGACAACGACGACCTGCTGGCCCGGCAGATCGACGCCCACGGCGAGCAGGTTCGGCGGCATCCGGACTATGCCGACCTTCGCTACCGTCACGGCGTGCTGCTGCGGGCCCAGGGACGCCACGCCGACGCCGAGCGCGAGTTTGCCGCCGCCGTGGAGATCAACCCCGCCTACGCCCAGGCGCAGATCAAGCTGGCGCTGACGCGCCAGGACCTAGGGCGGACCGACGACGCGGTCGAGGCCTTCGAGAGGGCGCTGGAGCTGCGCCCGGAGTACGTGGACCTGCACTACCGCCTGGGCTTGCTGCACGCAGAGGGGGGCGACCCGGCCGCGGCGCTGTCCCACGCCGAGGCGGCCCTGGCCGGCGCGCCCGACAACGAGCGGATGCGCGCCTTCCTGGCCGTGTGCCTCCAGAACCTCGGGCTGAGGGACCGCGCCGCGGCGACGTGGCGTGGCCTGTGGAAGATTCACCACGCCAAGGCGTGACGCCCGCAGCGGGCGGAAGCGGGACCGGGGCTCAGTCGAGCAGCTTCTCCAGCCGGTCCAGGCCTTCCTCGATGTGGTCCATGCTCGTGGCGAAGCTCAGCCGCACGTGGGCGTCGTCGCCGAACGCCACTCCGGGGACCAGGGCGACCTCGGCCGCCTCCAGCGCCGCGGCGGCGAAGGATACAGAATCGCTGACCTCCACGCCGCCGAGCGTCCTGCCGTAGTGGGCGCTGACGTCCGGGAAGCAGTAGAACGCCCCGGTCGGGGCGAGGCACTCGACGCCGTCGATGGCGTTGAGCCGCTCGGCCATCCGCGTCCCGCGCCGCTCGAACTCCGCTCGCATCCGCTCGCACGCCTCGCCGCCGCGCGGGTCGGCGTAGGCGGCCACGGCGCCCGCCTCGGCGAAGCTGACGGGCTTGGTGGTCGACTGGCTCATCAGCGTGCGGACGGCGCCGATGACGTCGGAGGGACCGGCCGCCCATCCCAGCCGCCAGCCGGTCATGGAGTAGCTCTTCGACAGCGTGTTGAACGTGACGGTCCGCTCGGGCAGGCGCGGGTCGAGCGAGGCGAACGAGACGAACCGCGCCCCGCGGTAGACGAGCTTCTCGTAGACCTCGTCGGAGAAGACCACCAGGTCCGTCTCCAGGACTGCCTCGGCGATGGCGGCAAGGGCCTGCGGGGCATAGGTCACGCCGGTCGGGTTGCACGGGCTGTTGAGCACGAGGATCTCGGCGTCGCGCCCCGCCTCGGCGATTTGCTCGGGGGTGACCTCGAAGCCCTGCTGCTGCTTCGTGGGAAGAATCACCGGCTCGCCCCCGGCGAGCTTGACCATCTCCGGGTAGCTCACCCAGTACGGCGCCGGGATGAGCACCTTGTCGCCCGCGTCGAGAAGCGCCTGGAACGCGCAGTACAGCGCGTGCTTGCCGCCGAACGTCGCTACCACCTGGTCAGGACCGACCGCCAGGTCGTTCTCGGCCGCGAGCTTGTCAGCGATGGCCCGGTGCAGCGCCTCGGATGAGCGGGGCGTGTATTTCGTATCGCCGGCGTCGAGGGCGTCCTTGGCCGCCTGCTTGATGAAGTCCGGGGTGTCAAAATCCGGTTCGCCGGCGCCGAAGTTGATCACGTCCTTTCCCGCCGCGCGCATCTGCGCCGCCTTGGAGGTCACGGCGATCGTCACGCTCGGGTTGACCGACGAGATTCGCTGGGAGAGTTTCACGGTGCCGACTCCATTGGTTGGTTATTGCGGGCCCGCACGATAGCAATCGGCGTCGGGATGTCAACGCCGCGTCCGCGCCACGGATAAGGCCCATCGCAAACGGCTCCGCGCGGAAAAGCGGACGGCCCGCAGGGAGCCGCCCGCTGACGTTGCCCGGGGGATAGCACCCGCCTACGGCCGCTGCACGGTCCGCGTGGGTGGGTACCCTACGAGGTCCAGGAACCGGTTCGTATTGAGGATCCACGCGTCGAGTTCCTGGGCCTGTTTCTTGACCGTCCGGTACCGCTCGATCTGCTTCTGGATGTGGCGGAAGCGCTCCTCCTCTTCCGGCGTCTCGGGGCGCTCGGGAAGCTCCGGGCGCTGGCCCAACACGGCGTAATCGACGTTCACGTCCACCTCGTCGACCACTTTCCCGCCGAACCGCTCGATCAGCGCCACGATCTCGCGCCGGTCGCTGGGGCTGGGACGCCCCGATCCGTACAGGTCGAACTGCCCGGCGACCACGAACGTATACTCGCGGGTGGCGTCAAACGCGATGTTCGCCACGAAATCGTTCTGGACGATGGGGTCGTCTGCGCTCTGCTCGAGGATGCGGCAGGCGCTGGTGTCCGGGTTGGCGCGGATGACCTCGATCTTGCCCTTGGACTTGGGCGGAACGGAGATGCCCTTGGCCGGATGCACCGCGAACGTGGTGCCCACGTTGATGCCCTGCTCCAGGCCGAGGTTGATGTAGCACAGGTTCTGGTCCGGCGCGACACGGATGACCTGCCCGTCCGGACGCGTCCGTATCCGCTCAAGGGTCCTTTCGAAATCGCGCTGCCGCCTGTCGCGCTTCAACTCGGCGATGAGCCTCTGCTGCTCCTGGACCCGCGCCTGCACCTCGGTGAGCTCGGCCTCGGCCGATTCCAAACCGGCCTGGGTCTCCTCCAGGACCGTCTCCAGGTCCTCGATCCGGGTGTTCTTGTCCTTGAGATCGGTTCGGCATGCGTCCAGTTGCCGCGACGTGTCCGTCAATTTCGCCTCGGCCTGCCGGAACTTGTCCTTCCAGCTCTGCGCCTGCTCGTTCGCCTCGGCGAGCTGCCTGCCCAGCGTGTCGTTCTCCGCCTGCGCCGCGGCGAGGGTCATCTTCAGCGTCTGCGCGATGTCCCGCTGCGGCGCGAGGCGCTGCTCGTAGGCGAACTTCAGCTCCTTCAGCACGCCGCTCCAGCCCTCGTGCGGAAGCACGTCCACCGCAGCCGGATCCTCCGGGGACACCTGGTCCCACGTGATCTCGCCGTCCGCGGTCGCGACGAATCGCCTCGCAAGCTGCTCGGCGCCGACGAGCGGTTCGCCGGCCTTGCGGGCCGCATACTGACGGGCGGTCTGCAGCTCGTTGTATGCCTGCGTGGACAGCCCCACGACCTCGGCATCTTCCCCGCCCATGCCCGGCTTGGCCGTCCGGGCCAGGTCCCCCAGGTGCTGGTCCAGGCGCCCGACGACCGACACGGACCGCGCCCAGCGGACCTCCTGGTCGGGGTCGATCCTCCCCTCGGGGCCCTTGTACTCGACGGTACCGCCCCGCATCTGCCCGGCCTGGAGGCGCTCCTGGACGTAGCCCTTCTTGCGGTCGGCGGCGGTGGCGATCCTGTTGAGCGTTTCCTCCCGCTCGGCCAGCTCCTCACGGGCGTCGGACTGGCGGGTATAGAACAGCACCGCCAGCGTGGTCGCGATCAGGAATGCGAACACGAAGACGATCAGCAGGTACGGCGGGCCGGGACGGCGTTGAACTACGCGTGCCATGCGGTGACTCCTCAAAACACGTCGATTGCGGGAAGGCGGCTGCATCCGACCGGGACGACGGCTATGGAATGAGGCCGATATGCGCCGATGGCGCACGCGCGGCCGCCGTTGCGTCCATCACCTGTGTCGAGTATCCGGGAAGCCCGTCGCACGGGTCAACAGTTTTTCCCGGTTGAGCCATTTGCGATGTTCGTCGCGCGGGCCCTTACGGTCATACGACTCGTACGAGGTCTTCGACGATCATGCCCGTGCGTCTCGCGGCCATCCCGGACGGACCGTATGGCTTGGCCGCGAAAGGCTTCCCAGCGAGGGCAAGTCATACGGTCCGTCTGGGATGCCCTCGCCACACGCGGGCGGTGCTGCTCGCGCTACGGATAAAGGCCACATCGCAAATGGCTCGCGGTTCCCGCGGGCTTCGGGGTGCCCAGATCGCGCTTTCCATCCGGCGCCGGGTGGGGTATGCCTGTCGGCATGCGGGCGCTGCGGTACAACATCACGCCGCTGGGCTGGGCCACCTGTCGCTGGTTGCGGTCGCTGTGGCGGGGGTGCCTGTTGACGCGGCTGAACGGGCTGGCGCTGGTCGATGCGGGCCCGCCGGCGCTTCCGGGCGCGGACTGGGTCCGCGTGCGGACGCTGCTGGGGGGCATCTGCGGGTCGGACGTGGCGACCGTCGCCCAGAAGTACCCGGTCGATTCGCTGCTGCAGGCGTTCACCTCGCTGCCGTTCGGGCTGGGTCACGAGAACGTCGCCGTCGTCGAGGATGTGGGCCCGGGCGTCGACGCCGACTGGTTGGGACGTCGGGTCTGCGTCGAGCCGACGCTGTCCTGCCGGCCGCGCGGCATCGACCCCCCGTGTGCGCGCTGCCGGGGGGGGGAATTCGGCGCCTGCGAGAACTTCGGCGCCGCCGGCGTCGGCGCCGCCGGGCTGCCCGCGGGGACCAGCATCGGGTACAACCGTCGCACGGGCGGGTCGCACGGCGAGCAGTTCGTCGCCCACGTCAGCCAGCTCGTCGCCGTCGACGAGGCGTTGAGCGACGCTCAGGCCGTGCTGACCGACCCGCTGGCCTGCGGACTGCACGCGGTGCTGCGCGCCGACCTCGACGGCGCCGAACGCGTGTGCGTCTACGGCGCGGGGATGCTGGGCCTGGCCGTGATCGGCGCTCTCCGCGCGACCGGGTACGCCGGGCGGATCGACGTCATCGAGCAGGCGGGATACCTCCGCCAGAGCGCGGAGCGCATGGGAGCCGACGAGTTCGTGATCCTCCCGCGCGAGGCGCGGCGGCGGCACGAGCGCATGGCGGACCTGCTCGGCTGCAGGGTCCATCGGGCGCGGTTCGGCAACTTCACCGTTTCCGGCGGGTACGACGCCGTTTTCGAGTGCGCCGGGACGTGCAGGACGATGAGCGAGGCGCTGCGCTGGACCCGCTCCCGCGGGCAGGTGGTGCTGGTGGCCACCGGCGCCGGCCGCGACGTGGACATGACGCCCATCTGGTTCACCGAGCTGCGGGTCATCGGCGCCTACGGCCGGCAGGTCGAGCGCTACGACGGTCGCGAGGTGACGACCTACGCGCTGGTTCACGAACTGATCGCCTCCGGCGCGCTACCGACGGACGGGCTGTTGACACACACCTTTGGAATCGAACAATACGAGCAGGCATACGGCGTGGCGATGGACAAGGCGGCGCACAACGCGATCAAGGTCGCCTTCGATTTCCGCACGCAGCGCCGGGACCGACAGGCCTGAGCAAAACCCACGGGCGCCGTGCGCGGACAGCGGCACCGAGTCATCAAGGAGCCCCGCGACATGACGAAGACGCAACCGGTGGTCGGCGTGGTGATGGGCAGCGACAGCGACCTGCCCGTGATGCAGAGTTGTCTCGACCTGCTCGACGAGCTGGATGTCCCCCACGAGGTTCGGGTGATCTCGGCCCACCGGACGCCGGACGTGGCGCAGTCCTACGCGGCCGCCGCGGCCGAGCGCGGCGTGAAGGTGCTCATCGCCGCGGCGGGGATGAGCGCGGCCCTGTCGGGCGTTCTGGCGGCGCAGACGCAGTTGCCGGTCATCGGCGTTCCCATGGCGTCGGGCCCGCTGAGCGGGGTGGACGCGGCGCTGTCGACGATGCAGATGCCCCCGGGCGTTCCGGTCGGCTGCATGGCCGTGGGCGAGCCCGGGGCGAAGAACGCGGCCGTTTACGCCGCGGCGATCCTGGCGTTGGGCGACGAGGAGCTCGCCGGTCGCCTGTCCGAGTTTCGCAGCGCCCAGCGTCGGAAGGTCGTCGAGGCCGACGCATCGCTCCGCCAACGCGGCGGCTGAGGGCGACTCCTATGAAACCGTCGCGCCGTCGCCGGTCGCGGCGTACCGGGCGGTTTCCGCGGCGGCCTGCTCGCGCTCCACCGGCAGCGGCGCCAGGCGCGTGGCGCACCATCGGTCCCATTCCTCGGCGCGCTCGTCGATGGCGCGGGCAATGTCGCCCTCGATGTAGGTGGAGGGGAAGTTCTTGGCCGGTCGGCAGTCGGTCTGGCCGAAGATTTCCCGGAACATGTACGGGTGGTCGATCAGCAGGCACGGGCGGGCGCGGTCATGGATTGTGCGTTGTTTCTCGCGGAAGGCGCGGAACGTCGGATGGTTCTCGACGAACGCCCCGAGCGTCGGATAAGCGCTCTGCCCGCGGATGATGTCGAACACGTTCCCGCACGCCACCGGAGAGAACACGCACGGGCTGATGTCGCCGTTGGCGTAGATGTGGAAGTAGTACCGCCCCCCGGCGATGCACCCGCCGACCGGTTGCCCGTCGTTCCAGAAATCGCCCAGGAAGATGGGACGGTCCTGCTGCCGCCACCGGTAGATCGCGTCGCGCAGCATGGCCCGTTGCTCGGCGGTGACCATCAGGTCCGCCCGCGGGGACCGCCCGATGGGATTCATCAGGAAGAACCACCCGAACAGGTCGCCCTCGTCGATCCGCAGGTCCATGAAGTCGTCCGAGCAGATCGCCTCGCAGTTGTCGCGCGTGACGGTCGCGGAAAACCCCGTCATCACGCCGCGCCGGCGCATCAGCTCCCGCGCGCGGCGGTTGGCGCGATGGATGCCGGCGCCCCGTCGCGCGTCCGTTTGGTGCTCGAAGCCCTCCACGCTGATCGCGGGGAACAGGTTGCCCACCTCGGCCATGCGGTCGGCGGTCGGCTCGTCGATCATCGTCCCGTTGGTGTAGATCAGGAAGCCCCGGTCGGGGAACCGCGCCCCGAGGCGCGTCAGGGCGCGTTCGGCGTCCTCGCGCAGAAACGGCTCGCCGCCCGACAGCGTGATCAGCGAGACGCCCATGTCCACGACCTCGGTGACGATCCCCTCCAACTGCTCGTAGCTCATGTCCGCCCCGTCGCGGGTGCTCCGCGCGTAGCAGCCGGGGCAGCTCAGGTTGCACCGGTCCGTCGGCTCGATGACCACCGTTACCGGTGAGGCCATCCCCGCGTTCTCCTTCTGCGAGCGGATGTACACGTCGTGCATGTACGCCGAGAGGAACCGCAGAATCGCTTTCGTCGCCGCCGGACGCTCCCGGATCAGCCGGTCCAGCCATGAGCCCAGGTGCGAGGTGATCCACATGACGTGCTTGAGCTTTTCGCGGTCGGCCTCGGTGCGGTCGAAATCCGAGCCCAGTTTGCCCAGGAACTTCTGCAGGAAGAAGTCCCGCAGCATCGGCACCCGAAGGACCCAGTACGCCCCGCGTGTGCCGAGCGACGCCGCCCACTTCGACCACCCGTCCCGCCGGCGATCCTGAACGTCGGAAACCATGACTGCGATCTCCTCGCGCCTGAGGCGCCAAATATGATACCCAGGACTCGCGGCTATTCTTACGCCGTAACGAGAGCGATTGCAAGCGGGCGCGCGAAAGCCGCCCGTCCCCCAAGCATAGGCGTTCCCCGCGGCGGGCCGCGGGCGAACAAGCCGACGGCAAGTCGGCGTGCGAGCTACAGCCCGAGATGGTGACGGCGCCCGGCGATCTCGAGTTCCACCCCGTCGCGGGTGATCTTCACGACCCGCGCGCCGTGGATCGTCTGCCC
>JBMCUM010000100.1:0-7492 GCA_048622595.1 Planctomycetota bacterium
GTCCAGCCGGGCGGCCGCCGGCGTGGTCAAACGCCCGCCCGGACGACGCTGCCGACGGGCGGTCGCACAACGCCGCCAGCCAGACCGCGACCCCGGCAAAGCCCACCAGTGCCACCGCGCTGCGGACCGGCGCGACCTGGCCCCAGGCGCCGGCGGCGACGGCTCCGGCGGTCATCGCCGCGGCGCAGACGCTCAGCGCCGCGGCGCGAGCGGCGCGGGGCATCAGCGACTGCGTCACGACCAGCCCGAGCGCCACCAGCGCCAACTGCCACATCGCCGAGACGTTGACCGCGGCGGCCGCCAGCGGCTCGTCGCCGGAGGCGCCGAGACCGGTCCGCGCCAGGTGCCAGCCCAGCACCGCCATGGGCCCGGCAAGCACCAGTTGCGCCGGGTGCCCGGGCGCCGTGCGATCGCCGGTGTGGATGCGCCACAGGACCCACAACGCCCCCAGCCCGAGCAGGGCGACCGTCATCGCGCCCCACGCGCGGTACGACGGCCACCACCAGCAGAGCATGCCTACGAGGTACACGCCGGCGGTCGCCCAGCGGAGCATCGCTTCCATCTGCCGGGATGTTCGCCCGAGGGAAATCACCATCAGCTCACCGCGTCGCTCGACGACCGCGCGGCGGCGAACGCCACGCCGCAGCGGGGCGCGCGGACCGCGCAGCGTCCCGCGACGATCAGTAGCATCGGCGCTTGACCCACGCCGGCTGAAGCGCCCCCATGGCGTCTCACGCCGGCTGCGCCGGGACGCGGGCGACGATCTCCGTCCGTCCGGGCTCGGAACGGACCTCCAGCGTCCCGCCCAGCGCCTCGACCCGCTCGGTCATAGACACCAGCCCCATTCCATTGAGCGCCTGCTGTGGATCGAACCCGCACCCGTCGTCGGTCACCTTGAGCGCCACGACGTCGTCGTCGGCGCGGAATTCGATGCCCACGTGCTCGGCGCCGCTGTGGCGCAGGGCGTTGTTGACCGCCTCCTGGGCGACGCGGTACAGCGCGACCTCCACCTGCCGGTCCAGGCGCCGCTCGCCCAGGTCCGGGTCGCTCTGCAGATGCACCCTGATCCCCCCGTTGGCGCAGTGCCGCACGAGCTGGCGCAACGCCGTGGCCAGACCCAGCGACTCCAGCACCGGCGGGTACAGCCCGTGACAGATGTGCCGCACCTCCCGGACCACCTCCGCACACTGATCGGCCAGGGCCCCGATGCGCGACGGCAGCCCGTCAACGCCGGCGACCTCGTCGGCGAGGTTCCGGATCGCAAGCTCCATCGCCACCACGCTCTGCCCGACCGAGTCGTGCAGCTCGGCGGCCACGCTCCGCCGCTCCTCGTCGCGCGCGGTCACCAGCTTCGCGTGCGCCGCGCGAAGCTGCTCCCGGTGGCGGCGCAAGGCGCGCTCGGCCCGCTCGCGCTCGGTCACGTCCCGCGCGATGCCCTGAATGCCCACAAGATCGCCCCGCCGATAGATCGGCGAGGTCGTCATCTCCAGCGACACGCGGCGCCCGTCCTTGCGCGCGATCTCGAACTGGAACGGCTGGACCAGCGGCTGCCCCCGCAGCCGCCGCGCCAAGCGGTCGAACAACGCCTGACGGTACTCCGGCGCCACAAGACGCGACATGTTCATTCCGATCAGCTCCTCCAGCGTGTACCCGGTGACCGACTCCGCCGCCTGGTTCCCGAAGGTGTAGTTCCCCGCCGTGTCAATCTGGAAGATGATGTCCGAGGTGTTGTCGATGATGTGGCGCAGGCGCTCCCGCGACTCCTGAAGCTCCTGCTCCGCGCGCTTGCGCTGCGTCACGTCCCGCGCCAGTGCGATCAGCCCGCACGGCCGGCCGTGCTCGTCCAGCAGCGGCCGCGAACTCCACGCCACCCAGCGCCGACCCCCGTCCTTGCAGCGGATCAGCGCCTCTGTGTCCCCGGTGGGCTCGCCCCCGTTGATGACGGCCCGGACCCGCCGGAGAATCTCATCGCGGTATTTGCTGTCCGGATACAGCCACCGCCAGATGCGGTCGTTATGCAATACCTCCTGCCGCGTATATCCGCTGATCTGCTCGGCCGCCTTGTTCCACAGCACGACGTCCGCGCTGTCGTCGAGGACGTTCAACCACACGTTGGCGTTGTCGATCACGCTCTGGAGAAACTGGCTGAGTTCGTGCAGCCGCCGCTCGTCGGCTTTGCGTCGGGTGATGTCCTCGATCATCCCGTCGATCCATTCGTCCCCGCCTTGCGGCTCGCGGTGGAGTCGCGCGGAGACGGCGGCCCAGATGCACGTTCCGTCCTTTCGCCGCAGGCGCAGCTCGCGCTCCCGGACGGCCCCCGTCCGAGACAAATCCTCCAGGAGGCGCGCACGCTCATCCGGGGCGGCGTAGCTCGCCAGCACCCCCCTGCTGCGAAGCTCCTCGACCGAGTCGTAGCCCAGCATCGACACCAAGGCCGGATTCGCATGGAGGATCAACCCGTCCGGCGACGTGCGGTACAAACCCACGTGGAGATTCTCCACCAGCGTGCGGTACTGGTGCTCGCTGGCGCGCAAGGCCGCCTCGGCCTGCTCGCGCTGACGCACCTGCTCGCGGAGGAGCGCGTGGATCTCGCGCAGCTTCGCCGGCCGCGCATCGACGAGCTCCTCGATCCGCCGGCGGTACTGCTCCAGCTCGGCATCGGCCCGCTTGCGCCGGGTCACGTCGCGGGACACGCCGATCACGCCGATGATCCGCCCCCCGCGAAGGATGGGTGCGGAATTGACCTCCACCGTTCGCCGCGTCCCGTCGCCCGTGAAGTAGTCCAGCGTCCGCGGCGGCGGGCTCACCGGCTCGCCCGACACGATCCTGCGGAAGTTCTCGGCCGCCTCGTCACGACTTTCCGGCGCCACCACGTCTGTGCAGCGAAGCTGCCGCCACCGCTCCAACGACACTTTGCTCTTCTCGCGGGCGGCGCGGTTGACGAACACGAACCGACCCGCGCAATCCAGCACGTAGACCGAATCGTTCAGCGCATTGAGGATACTGCTGCCCGCGCCCTCGTCGTCGGCGAACAGCTCACGGACGCTCGACGCCGCCTCGCCCGCGTCTGTGTCTGCGCGGCTTCGCCGTCCCAGCGACCCGTTGCTGCGACGTGTAGTCCGCCCGCCTTTCGAGTCGTCGCCGCCCATCACGTCCCCTTCCCGCCGGACCGCCCGCGGCGCCTCGGCCCCGGTCGGTGCGACCTTCGGCATCCTATCGCGGCGGCGGGGCCCTGCCAAGCGCCCCGCGCCTATTGGCGTGCGGCGGCGACCATGGCGTCGATCGTCGTCACCGCCGCCGCGCACACCCGGTCGCCCGCGCCGTAGTACACCGTCAGCGTCCCGTCGTCGTCGGCAACCAGCCCGTTGGCGAATACGGTGTCGGCGAACACGCCCTCGCGCTCGTAGTCCGCCTCGGGCAGAAGCACCGGCCGCGACGAGCGCGAGACGACCCGCTCGGGGCGCTCCGGCTCGCTGAGCATCGCGCCCAGCGCGTAGCGGCGCCCGTCCGAGGCGTGGTATATCTCCAGCCATCCGGCATCGGTGCGGATCGGCACGCCGCCGGCGCCGACGCGATCGGCCTGCCAGGTCCCGGGCGTCGGGGCGAGAGTCATCGCATGGCGCCCCCAACTGAGCAGGTCCGGCGAGTACGCCGTCCAGATGCACGCGTCGTTGAACTCGCTCTTGTACGGGCGGTGGCGGCAGGCGTACAGCCCTTCGCCGCCCGATTCGCACGGGATCCGCTCCGGGAAGATTACCACGTCCTTCTGGTACGGAGGGAAGATCACACCGTGCTTCTCGAACGTGGCGAAGTCCTCCGTCGTCGCCATCGCGACCGTCACCCCGCGATCGGAGACCGCCGTGTAGGTAATCACGTACCGCGCGCGCCGCGGCGAGCCCGTCGAATCCTCCAACCGCGTAATCCGCGCGTCCTCGCAGCCGTAGGCCTCGTACGCCGTGGTCGGGAAGATCGCCGGCGTCGGATCGAACGTGAAGTTCCGCCCGTCGCCGCTTCGGGCGATCCGCAGGTGCGACATGCTCGTCAGCAGCGTCTTGCCGCGATACGTGTACTTCCGCGTGTCGACCACGCCCAGGTCCGGATCGTCGCAACGGATGCGCCCCACGGCCTCGACGCCGCGCTCGGCGTCGTAGTAGAGGTAGCAGACGTAGCCCGGCGCGTCAACGGGGCGCTCGCCCACGCGGACCAGCAGGAGCGTCTCGTCGCCGAACCGCACGGCCGCCGGGTTCAGCGCACACAGGACGACCAGATCGTCGCGCGTGGGCGCGACGTCCTCGGGACGCAGCAGCGGATTGGCGTCCAGTCGCTCCAGGCGCTCCAGGCGCATCACGGCCCCCCGGGCGGAACCGGCTGAGGCGGCGGCATGTCCCGCTGCCACTTGCGTGTTTCGTACGTCCAGGCGTCGACGCCGGCCTGGATCACCTGCGCGATGGGCTCGCGCGGAGCGGCGATCCGCCAGTGCAGGTTCCCACCGGATTCCCAGCCCGCCGCAAGCAGCGGAACCCGCGTCGTCAGCTTCAGCGGCGGGAAGTCCGCGTCGGGGTCCGTGGCGTCGATCGCGCTTTTCAGCGCATCCCACGTCCCCGTCACGTCCAGCGCCGCGACGAACACGCGGGGCTCCGGCAGTCCCTGCAGCGCGGCCGCCAATGCCCGCGGCCGGACGCCGCCCTCCATGCCCGTCGCGGCGCGCACGGCCTGCGTGACGAATCCCTCCTCCCCGCCGAGCGTCAGCACCAGCGTATGCGCGTCGGCCTGGGTGAGGTGAAGCGTCAGCCCGTCCGGTCCCAGCAGCGTGTCCATGACCTTGCGCTCGTCGGCGTCCAGGCCGCTCAGGTCGGTCTGCTCTATGCGGACGACGTCCGGCTTGCCGGCATCTCCGCGGACGTAGCGAAATGCGGGGGCGTCGCGGTCGACGCCCAGCAGGCGCGTGGACGTCCGACACACCGCTGCCAGCGCTTTGCGCATCGCCTCGGCCGAGTCGCACTCCAGCACGACCGCCGCACCCAGCTTGCCCTGCATCGCCGGGCGCGCCCCGCCGTAGAACCGCACGCGCCGGACCTGCCCGTACAGCGCCGTCATCGCGTCGAGGTATTCGCGTTTGACCGTGGCCGGGGCGGCGACGGGGCCGATCTCCAGTTGCTCGGCGAGGTACGCCCGCAGTTTCTCCGGTGCAGCGCGGTAGATGTTGACTGCGCCGCCCGTCAGGGCGTATCGCGCCGCGGGAAGTCGTCCGATCAGCGGTGCGTCGGCAAACTCCGTCGCGCGGAGCCCGCGCCCGAGCAGACTCGCCTCGTCGCATCCCAGCACGCCGTCGACGCTGACGCCGTCGGCGTCGATCCGCACGCCGAGGCACACGGTCGCCTCGGCGCCCCACAGCGCAGCGAACATGCGCGAGGCCGCCCTGGGGGCGACCGGCTGAGTCGTAACGCGCGTCACCGTCCCGCGGGCCGGGCGCGTCGTTCGGGCATGTCCCGCGGTCCGCGTCGTGGTGCGCGTCGTCGGGCGCGCCGCCGGGCGCGTCGTGGCGCGCGTCGTCGGGCGAACCTCGCTCGTCCGTGCGACTATCGCGTCCATCATCTCGCCGAGCACCGCCATCCGCCCCCACGCGGCGATCGGGTGGGACTCCAGCAGCTCCAGCTCCTCCGCCGAGAGGCGCGTCAGGATGCTCTGCTGCCGCCCGCGCAACCGCACGGCGGTCTGCAGCGTCGGCGCGATCACGATGTAGGGACCTTCTTGGAACGCGTACGTGTCGTCGCCGCGGACGAATACGCCCTCCAGCTTCTCGTGCTCGACCCAGCCGGGCCCGGGGAACGTCTCGGTGACCCCCTTGCCCGGAATTATCGCCGCAAAGCTCACCGGAAGGGTCATCGACAAGGGGAAGATCCGCCGCATGCCCTCCGGGACCGGGTATTTCTCCAAAGGCAGGAAAACCATCCCGACGCCCCGGTCCGGATCGAGCCCCGGTCCGGCCTGACTCTCAATCCTGCTCAACAGGGGCTCGGGAATATCGGGAGGTCCGCCCTCCGGGTTGTCCGGCGCCACCGCCCGAATGAACGCATCCACACCGGCCAGCGCCTCGCGCGTATTGCCCGCCACTGCGAAGGCGACGGCGTCGGACGGAACGTGACGCAGGAAGTCGCGCACGTGTCTGTCGCCCTGCTGGGGCGCGCCATGACCGCCCTGCCGGTCCGCGTCGGGGGCATTGGGCTGCCGGGCCCCGGCCTGGTCCGGCGGCGCCGGCGCAACAAGCAGCCCGGCGATGACCAGGCCCAACCCGATGAGGATCATGACCTGTCGTCCCGTTTTCATGTATCTGCCCTTTCACTTGGGTCGCGCCGGTTGCGTCCGCCGCGACGAGAGGCGAATATAGGTCCCGGCGGGGGACGTGGCAAGGCCCGCGTGCTTCGCCGCTGCGACGCGACGCCACACGCCGACCCGGAGCCCGCATGGACCGCATGGACATCCGCAACGCGCTGACCGACACGCCGGACGGACGGGAAATCACCGTCGCGGGGTGGGTCCGCACGCTGCGCACCAGCAAGGGGGGCTTCAGCTTCATCGCGCTGAGCGACGGGTCGTGCGGGCGGACGCTGCAGATCGTCGCCGACGCCGACCTGGACAACTACGACGACGAGATCGTCCGCCTGACCGCCGGCTGCGCCGTCGCCGCCACCGGCCCGCTCGTCGAAAGCCGGGGCAAGCACCAGCGCGTGGAGATGCAGGCGCGCGACGTGCGCGTGCTCGGCTGGGCCGATCCGGAACACTACCCCATCCAACCCAAGCGCCACTCGTTCGAGTACCTGCGCACGCAGGCGCACCTGCGCCCGCGGACGAACAGCTTCGCCGCGATGGCGCGCATCCGCAGCGCCCTGTCCGCGGCGATCCACGAGTTCTTCCAGTCCCGCGGGTTCCTGTGGGTCCATACGCCGATCATCACCGCCAGCGACTGCGAGGGCGCCGGCGAGCTGTTCCGCGTGACGGCGCTGGACGCCGACGACCCGCCCCGGACCGACGGGCACGTGGACTTCACCCGGGACTTCTTCGCCCGCAGAACGTACCTGACGGTATCCGGGCAGCTCGAGGCCGAGGCCTACGCCTGCGCCATGGGCCGCGTCTATACCTTCGGGCCCACCTTCCGCGCCGAGAACTCCAACACGCCGCGCCATCTGGCCGAGTTCTGGATGGTCGAGCCCGAAATGGCGTTCTGCGACCTGTCGGAGACCTGCGACCTGGCCGAGGCGTTCTGCCGAGAGATCTTCTCGGCCGTGCTGGACCGCTGCGCCGACGACCTGGAGCTGTTCGACAAGTACGTCGCGCCGGGCGTGCTGCAGCGTCTGCGGCACGTCGCCGGAAGCGGCTTCGCCCGGATCACCTACACCGACGCCGTCGACATCCTCCAGTCCGCCGGGCGCAACTGGCAGTACCCGCCGCGCTGGGGCGGCGACCTCCAGACGGAGCACGAGCGGTACCTGAC
>JBMCUM010000101.1:0-7453 GCA_048622595.1 Planctomycetota bacterium
GGTCGGGCCGTGCTCGACGGGCCCGGGCGCATGGTCGACCAAGGCGGCCGCGTGCTCGCCGCGACCGCGGACGGCGCCGAGCCGAGCTCCGACCGGCCGCGACGCATCACGTGGCGCGACATGGTCATCGTCCGCTTTTCCGAGCGAACCGTCGACGGGCGAACCCGCCAGGAGATCGACGAGGCGTGGTTCCACGGGGGCGTGCGACTGCGCCAGGGCACGTCGGACGACGAGGAGTTCGTCCACTGCGACGAGCTGCGCGTGGACATGACGGACCTGGGCGGACGCGTCGCGCCGAGCGAGGCCGTCGCCATCGGCAACGTCCACGCCCGCCAGGAAGGCCGCGACATCCGCGCCGACAGGGGCGTGCTGCAATTCGAGCCGCACCGGTCGCGACCCGGCGAGCCGCTCGAGATGCGCCCGGCGCGGTTCGACGCGCTGGGCAACGTCCGCGTCGCCGACCCGGACGCCGACGAGCCGCTGGAGGCGACCGCCGATCGCATCGTCAGCGACCTCGTCCAGCGCAACGCCGTCCTCTACGGCGGCGAGAAGCAGGCGCACTGGGCCGAGATGCGACAGGGCGCCAACCGCCTGCGAGGTCGGGAGATTCATCTCTACCAGGTCCCCGACCTGCGCGGGTCGGGCAGGGAGCTGGAGGTTCGCACCGAGGGATACGGAACCCTGGACTTTCGCACGCGCCGGGGCCTGGACGGGCGCGACCTCGCATCGGCGCGCCCCGTCCGCATCGCCTGGTCCAGGAGCATGAGCTACCAGGGCGACCGGGACACGGCCGAGTTCTTCGGCGACGTGGAGCTGGACAGCGGTCCGGATCACATGGCCGCGGAGGCGATGCGCGTGCGGTTCGAGCGGACGGAGGCACGCGGGGACGCCGCGCCCGAGGCGCCGGACGAGGGCGACGAGGACGCCCTGGCGCTGAGCATGGAGAACTACAGCAAGCGGCGGATCGCCATGATCCGGGCCGAGGGTTCCGACCCCGCCGAACGCAACGTCCTGCTGCGGCGCCGCCAGACCGACGAGGCAGGGCGCCTGCTGCGCCGGATGCAGCTTCGCAGTACGGACCTGCAGTACGACGCGACGCTGGCGCGCGTCATCATCACGAGCTGGGGCAAGATGGTGGCCGAGGACTACCGCCCGCCCGAGCGCGACGCCCCGGACGAGGGCGGGCTCGTCGCCGCCGACGTGCAGCGCCCGTCGCAGACGGTGATCGAGTGGCAGGCGGCCGATGCGCGAGACCGCGAGGGCGACCGCGGTCCGGCGTGCTACATGGAGCTGCTCCAGAAGCGTCGCCAGGCGACCGTTCACGGCGACGTGACGCTGCGGCACCGAAGCGGGCGGAAGATCGTCCGCGCCGCCTCGTTGCGCGTGCCCGAGTGGGGCGAGCTTCCGCCCGGACGGCGGATGGACCTCCGCTGCGGGCACGCCGTCGTCTGGTTCGCCGAGCCCGACGCCGCCGGCGACGACGACGGCGAGGCGCCGGCGCTGGGGCGGTTCGAGCGGTTCAGCGCCGCGCGCCGCGTGAACTTCCAGTACGGCCCGTGGCAGATCCTGGGCGAGCGGGTTCTCTACAGCCGCACCGAGGACGTCGCCACGGCCTGGGGCTACCGCAAGGGCGCTACGCCGGCCGACGCGCAGGTCGTGCACGAGGACGTCGAGACGGGGCGGTCGCAGACGTGGTCCAGCCCGAAGGTCCAGGTCTTCCCGCGGACCGAGCGCGTGGTCACCGAGGGCGGTACGGGAACGTTCGGACGGTGACGCGCCGGGCGGCAAGCGGCGGCCTGGCAAACCGGCGGCGCGGTCACCCGAACAAGCTTCCGGCCGGCGGCGCCGGGACGTACCCGTTGTCGTGGAAGTACGTCACCGCCTCGGCGACCGAGCCGAACACGGCGGTGGCGGTCTGCGTGATGAAGGGGGACGGCTCGGCGTCGGGGTGCCAGATCACGAACACGTCGCGCGTGGCCTCGTGGGCGTGCTGGAGTTCGCGCTCGACGCCACTGGACAGCCCGGGTCGCCCGCCCGGAAGCTCGGGGACCAGCGAGACGACGAGGTCGGACTGGTCGATCAGCTTGAAGTCGCGCGCGTAGATCTGCCCGTCGATGTCGGGCAGGATTTCCAGCACCTGGCTGGTGTCCATGGTCGCACGGGCGTCGTCGGGTCCGACGTTGATGGTTCGGTACCCGGCCTCGGCGGCGCGGATTGCCGGGGCGGCGAGGTACTTCTCCTCCACGTCGCCCGGGTCGAAGCACACGAAGTGGCGCTTCAGCTCCCGCCGGAACGCGAGAATCTCGGCGCATTGCGGCGAGGCGTCCTGCACGTGCGACATGGGGAAGCTCAGGTAGCACTTGCGCAGCTCCGGGCGCAGCAGGAGGTTCACGAACGCCCGCACGGTTTCGTCGTCGTTCCCGCGCGCGGCGATGTAGAAGGCGCCGCGCCCACGCCGGCGCCCGTGCGAGGCGCGGATGATCTCGCTGAGCAGCTCGGTGGCGAGCGTCTCCTCCTCGCGCCACACCATGAGGTCCTTGAGGGTGTGATCGGTGTGCCCGTCGCGGGTCAACCGGTAGTGGACGCGGTCCATGTTGTCCACCAGCACCACGTACATCTCCGCGTCGAGCTGCAGCATGTGGTCGTAGTCGAACGCGTAGAACAGCCCGTGCCGCCAGCGGAACGTCGCGTGCGTGTTGACGATCACGTCGTCGCGCCCGCGGCTGTCGGCGAGGATGTCTTTGAACACGCTCCGGCGGAGACTCCGCAGTCGCGACAGGGGCAGGTCCAGAATCTTCCCTCCCGCCACGTCCGGCGCCTCGGCGTACATCCGCTCGCCGACGTTGAAGACGCTCAACTCCCGCCCCTGCTCGCGGGCCAGCTCGGCCGCGCGCGCCAGGAAGGGCTTCTTGTCCATGCCGACCTGTCCGGTCACCACCACGCGCATGGGCGCCATTCTACCGGCGACCGGACGCCGCGCACAGGGACGCTACTCGGCGGAAAGGGCCTTGTCGAGCGTCTCGGACAGCTCGCCCCGCGCGCTGTCGGAGACGACCTTCCCGTCCTTTCCGATCACCCACACGCTGGGGATGCCCGACACGCCGTACTTGTTCGCCGTCGGGTCCTCCCAGCCGTCGCCGGTGAACGTGATCGTCCAGGGAATGTCGTTCTCCTCGAGCCAGCCGGTCAGCTTCTCCCTGCTCTCGTCCAGGCTGAGCCCGATGAACTCCACGCCCCGGGGGTGGTACTTCTCGTAGACCTCCTTCATGTGCGGCATGGCGCGGATGCAGGGACCGCACCAGGTCGCCCAGAAGTCGATGACCACGACCTTGCCCTTCATGTCGTCCGGGAGCGTCAGCGTCCCGCCGCCGAGCTTGGGAAGCTCCGCCTCGAAGGTCTTGCCCACGTACGGGCTGCGCCCCAGCCGGCGCAGCAGCCCCTGAACGCCCGGCTGGTCGGCGTAGTCCTGCTCCAGGAGGTCGGCGTAGTGCTTCAGGAGCTTGTCGTCGTCGAGGCGCTGCGCCCACATCGCCCCGCTGGCGATGGCCGGAAGCGCCGCGTCCGTCTCGCGGTAGCGCTTCACGAACTCGCGGACGGCTTTGGCGCCGCGCTTGGCCGCGTCAGCCGGACGCGTCGTCGCCCGCAGCCTGCCGAGCTTCTGCTCCACGCGCCGGCGATCGGCGGGGAACCGCAACTGCAGCGGCGCGCCTTCGGCGGTGGCGACCGCCTCGGCGAGCCGGTCCAGTCGCGCCTGGGCCTTCGGGGTGTCCTTCTCCCGCGCCAGCCAGGCGGCCGCCTCCAGCATCATCGCCTGGACCAGGTACAGGTTGGGCGCGTCGGGGTACTTCTCCTCCGCGGCGACGCCCAGCTCGATGATCTCATCCGCCGATTGGGTGATGTGCACGCGCTTCTCCTCGGGCGACATGTCGCCCGCCGGCGCACGGTGGGCCTCGTAGATCTGCTGGATGACGGCCTGGGGTATCGGCGCCGGTTGCGTCGCCGCCTCGGCGGGCTCGGCGGCTTCGGGCGAAACGGCGGGCTCGTCCTCGGAGGGCGTGGCGGGTTTGGCGCCGGCGTCCTGGGCCAGCAGCGTTCCGCCCGGCAGCGTCACGGCGGCGGTCATCAGCATCGCGAGAATCCAGCGTGTCATGGTCGATCTCCTATGCGGGCGTTCAGTACAGTATAGGACCCGACAGCTTAGCGGACGAACGGGGGGTGATGCACGGATTCTTGCTGCGATGCTTCACCCCAGGCAGCGCGTCAATAGGTGTCGTTTCGGCGCGAAAAGGCCGAGGCGGTGACGGTGAACGCCTGGTTGTCCACCGCGAACGTCAGTTGCACCGTGACGTTGCGGACGCAGGTTTCGCCCCCGTCGCTTTCGGAACGGGTGAAGACACTGAACCCCCCGACCTCGATGCCGTCGGCGCCGCCGATCAGGACGTGTTCGTCGGTGCCCTCCCCCGTGGTGACGCGGTACACCAGCGCCGCCCGCTCGGCGTCGAATGCGTACTCGATCTGCGAGACGCCGTCGTCCGAGGGAACCAGGCGCAGCACGTCGCTCGGGGCTTCCGGGTCGATCGCCGCCGCCGTGCGCACCTGGCGCGCCATGCGGTCGCACAGCACGCGCGTGGCGTGGGCGGCGGCGGCCAGCTCGCCGCTTTCCTGATGGCTGGTCAGTGCGGCGTGGACGGCGACCCCGACCGAGGTCAGCAGCATCGCCGTGATCGCCAGGGCGATCAGCACCTCGACGAGCGTAAAGCCGGAGGTTGGTCTGCGCGGATGCATTTCGGTGCGTTTCTGCGACCGGCGGGCTCAGCCGGGAAGCTCCTCGTAGGTGTGGCTTGCGGGGGTGACGACGTAGCGTCGCTTGACGCCGAGGGGGATGACGTTGTCCGGGTCGGGCGTCAGGTTGACGTTATCGCTGCTTCCGTTGAGGTTGCCGATGTTGGCGCCGCAGACGCCGCTGCCCGTGACCCAGCTCGTTCCCTTGCCCATGATGATGTTGCCGTCTTCGTCGACGATCTCGGCCATGGAGATGACCGTCCCGTGGACCGAGATGTCGTTGTAGAGGTCCACGACGCCGCCGACGACGAGCCCGCAGACGTCGGAGTCGCCTTCGCCTCCGCCGCCCTCGGACCCGCCGATGTTGACGTTGTAGTTGGGCGCCATGAGCGTCACGCCGCCCAGCGCCTCCTGGATCATGCTGGTGCGGAAGCGGGTCTGTCCCCGGAACTCCATGGAGTTGTAGTCCCACCGCATGCGCTTCGGCACGCCCGTGACGATGGGCCCCTCGAAAATGCAGTCCTCGAACACCACGCCGTTCTGGTTGCTCGAGGTCGGGTTGTCCGTCTCCTCGTCGACCTCGATGTACGTGATGCCGGTGAAGGTGCAGTTCTTGAAGTGGGGGTTTGTGCCCGGGGCGATCCGGACGTTGTGCAGGGCCGCCTTCGTATCGCCGTCGTGGTCCTGCCACTTGTCGCCGTACAGGCTCCACATGCCCAGCGACACATCGGTCGCGTCCGGGGCGGGCAGGTTGTCGCGGCTGGTCATCGCCTTCAGCGGCGAGGTGTCGAAGTCCTGCGTCTCCAGGCCCGTCATGTCCGGCTCGTTGTAGGAGACCGCGTGCTCGAGGTGCGGCTGGTTCGGGTTGTCGCTGGTGATCCCGTCGTGGAAGTCGCTGTCGCCCCTGGCGGGATCGCCGGTGAACTCGGCGTGGCTCAGCGAGGTGCCCATCGTCCCGTTGATCCACCCGTCGGAGCCGAGGTCGATATCCAGTGGCATCACGTCGTGGTTGCGATAGTGCTCGTCGGGGTCGTTGGCGATGGGGATGAGCTGCCGCCCCCAGGCGCTCTGGACGGGCCCGTTGATGGTCACGTCGCCGCGCGCGATGACGCGCACCGACGACGCGCAGGCGTAGTGGAGCAGGCGCCGGTCCACCTCCACGTCGAACCGCATGCCCACCGTCCGCGTCAACTGCCCGGACCGCCCGGTCACCTCGAGCTGGAGCTCCGTGGGTTTGCCGTCGTCGTCCGTCTGCGAAACGTAGATCAGCAGGTCGCACGCCCGCCCCTCCGGCAGCGCCACGTCGGGCACGGCGACCGCCTCGGGCTCCAGCGTCACCGTGTTGTTGGGTAGCTGTTCGGCGAGGTAATCGTGCACCGCCTGGAGCATGTCCGGAAGCTCCACCAGCGTCGGTTCGCTGCGGCAGTCGCCCAGCAGCAGCACCGCGTACGCCAGCCCGCTCTCGGCGGCCATCCGCGCGTGCACCGCGCGGCGCCAGTTCGCGCTCTGCCGGGCACCCATGTCGCTGACCGCGACCATGCCCACGGCGAGCGTGGTCAGCACGGCCAGCAGGAACACCGACAACAGGGCGGCGATGCCCCGGCGCCCCGGCGGCGTGGTGTGTGGATCTGCTTGCATGATGCACCTCCTGTCTGCGCGGCCCGGCTGCGGGCTGCTCGCCCGTCATTCGTCCGCGCTGCGGGTGATGAGCCACCCGCACGTCATGACGGCCTTTCCGTGACGGGCGACGGTGACGTCCACGTACACGACGTCGCTGCCGCCGTCGGCGACCGATTCGCTGAGATCTTCCGGGTTGCGCCAGTCCAGCGTGAACTGCTGCGACCAGTCCGCCGCAGCGCTGATCGCGTAGCCCTGCCCGTCGCGCGGCGGGCAGTAGGTCGTCCCCGTGCCCTCGTAGCCCAGCAGGTCGTCGAGGTCGTCGACGAAGTCCTGCGGGTCCGACCCGTCCGGACCCGGCGGGTTGCCCGCGTCCCCGGCATCCGGGTCGGAGAAGGGCAGCGACAACGTCCATTCTCGCGCTTCCTGCACGAACAGCGCCGCCTGCGTCAGCTTGCGGCTGGCATCGTTGACGCGGGTGGTCGAGGCGGCGGCCACCAGCAGCGCCGTGATGCCGACGCCGACGACCCCCACTGCCACCGCCACCTCCACGAGCGTGAATCCGCGTCGGTCGGCGCGCCGGCGTCGCCGCGGGGCGCGGGCGCCGTCGCCGGCGCCGCGGCGGGTGGTGCGGCGGTCTCCGCCAGACACGTCCGGGCGCGCGGGCGAATGTGCATTCCGTCTCGTCAATTCGCCCGGACACGGACCCATGATGTCTCCTCGTGGTCTGCCATTGGAAATATATGATTCGGCGCTGCCGCGGAGGATGCATACGCCCCTTTTGCGCAGGTTGCGGGCACGCGGCATGCTTCTGTCCCGCGTCCGGGCGCCCCTCAGTAGGCCTGATTGCGCCGCGGCGCCGCCGAGGCCGTCACCGTCACCTGCTCGCCCGACTCGACGCTGAAGGTCAGCTCGAATGTCGTGCTGCGGATGTAGTCGACGCCCCCGTCGTCCTGGGCGATCTCATGGTCGACGGTGAAGGAGGTCACGAGCATCCCATCGTCGCCGCCCAGCAGGACGTGGTCGACCTGCCCGGCGCCGTCGCTGACGCGGT
>JBMCUM010000102.1:0-7400 GCA_048622595.1 Planctomycetota bacterium
CCTGGTCCTGGGCCTTGAGCAGCAGGTCGCGGGCGGCGACCCGCCGTCCGGCGAAAAGGTGGGAGACATACTCCTTGAACGCGTCGGCCGTGCTGATCGTCATCGCTTCGGTCCCTTCATGTGCTGGTCGCCATGTGTTAATCTGGGTAAGTTGCGTTGCCTGCGTACTATCGGAAGCCTGCGTTTGAGAACTTGAGCGGATTTAGTAAACTGGGCAAACTAAGGGTTCTAGGGCCCGTGCAGGCCCAACGGACCCGCCAGCGCCTAAAGGCAGAGCCAAGCAGGACTTGCAGCTATGCGGCGCCGGGGCCGCGCCGCTCCCAGCCACTGCCTATAATGGTGTCGAACACGGAAAGACGCCGATTGACGCTCGAACCCCAACGCCCAAGCCGCAGGAGGTGCCCCATGATCCGCAAGACCCTGACTCTGACCGTCGTCGCCCTGTTCGCCGGCGCATCCGCCCCCGCCGGCGAGAAGCCCGCCGACGCGCCCGCCCCCCGGGACCTGGTCCGGGCGAAGCTCGTCGCCGACGCCGACCCCGTCGCCGCGGGCGAGCCCTTCCACCTCGGCGTGTACCTGGAGATCGCCAAGGACTGGCACGTCTACTGGAAGCACCCCGGCCAGGCCGGCATGGCCACCGAGGTCAAGCTCTCGGCGCCCGAGGGGTGGAAGGTCGCACCGCTGCGCTGGCCGGAGCCCGGGACCTTCTCCCAGCCCGGGGACATCACAGACTACGGGTACGCCGAGGAGGTGCTGCTGGTCGCCGAGGTCACGCCGCCGGAGAAGCTCGACGCCGAGCGGGCGGACTTTTCGGCGGAGGTGAGCTTCCTGGCGTGCAAGGACCGGTGCGTACAGGGCAAGGCGGCGCCGTCGCTGACGCTGCCCGTGGCCGAGAAGCCCAAGCCCGCCAACCGCAAGCTCTTCGAGGCGTGGGGCAAGCGGTTCAACCCGCTTGCGCCGACGTTCACGCTGACGGACCAGGCGGGCGAGGAGCACACCCTGAAGGATTACCGAGGCAAGCTCGTGGTGCTGGAGTGGTTCAACCCCGACTGCCCGTTCATCAAGCGGCACCACGCCAAGCGCGACACGATGGCCGATCTGTACCGCAAGTACGCCGACGAGGGGGTCGTGTGGTTGGCGGTCAACAGCACGCACTACATGGACCGCGACACCACGCGCGATTGGCATGCGAAGTGGGACATGCCTTTCGACGTGCTGATCGACCGCGACGGCACCGTCGGGCGGAAGTATCAGGCCAGGACCACCCCGCACATGTTCGTCATCAACCGGGCAGGGGAGATCGTCTATTCCGGCGCGATCGACGACGACCCGCGCGGCGCGGCGGAGGACCCGACCAACTACGTCGACAAAGTCCTGGCGGACCTGACGTCCGGGCGTCCGGTGGACCAGGCGGACACGCGGGCTTACGGGTGCAGCGTGAAGTACGCCAAGCAGGGCGGCTGAGCGGCGCCGGCAGGAGCGAGCGGGTTTCGCCCGCGGCGTGGGGGCGGTAGAATCCGTGGCGTGACGGACGGCGGCGACATTTTGTACCGCGCGGCCCGGCAGGCGTTGGACGCCGAGCGGCACCTCGGCGCCGTGTTTCTGCCGGCGGGGCGCAACCCGCTGCCCCCCCGGGACGCGGGCGGCGAAGGTCGGCAGGCGATGAGCCCGCAGGACAAGGCCCGAGCGCTGGACGAGCTGGCCGAACAGGTCAGAGGGTGCGACCGCTGCGGGCTGTGCGGCAGCCGGAAGAACGTCGTCTTCGGCGAGGGCGACCCGGACGCGGACCTGGTGTTCATCGGCGAGGCGCCGGGGGTCGAGGAGGACCGCCGGGGCAGGCCCTTCGTGGGCAGGGCGGGGGAGTTGCTGACCCGGATGATCCAGGCGATGGGCCTGTCGCGGGAGGAGGTGTACATCGCCAACATCCTCAAGTGCCGCCCGCCGAACAACCGCTCTCCGTCCGCCGACGAGATCGCCGCCTGCTGGGACCACCTCGTGGCGCAGTTGTCCCTCATCCGCCCGAAGGTGATCGTCACGATGGGCAATCCGGCGAGCAAGACGATGCTGGACACGTCCACGGGCATCACCCGCCTGCGGGGACAGTTCCACGCCCTTCCGCCGATCGGCGAGGGGCTGGGCGGGACGTGCGTGATGCCGACGTTCCACCCGGCCTACGTGCTGCGCCAGTACACCCAGGACGTGCGGGGGAAGGTCTGGTCCGACCTCCAGCAGGTGATGGACTACCTGGGGATCAACACGTAGGCGCCGCTCATCCCGCGTAGAAGTCCTTGATGGACGCGGCGACGTGGTGGAGCTGCGCGTTGGTCAGTTGGTCGTGAACGGGCAGGGCGAGCACCTCGCGACAGGCGCGTTCGGTTTCCGGCAGGTCGCCCTCGGCGTAGCCCAGCGGCGCGAAGCACGCCTGCAGGTGCAGGCCCAGCGGGTAATAGACTCCGCTGCCCACGCCCCGCTCCTTGAGATGCGCCCGCAGCTCGTCGCGCCGGGCGGCGCGGATGACGTACTGGTGGTAGACGTGCCGCCGCCCGGGGCGCTCGACCGGCGTGGTGACCTCGTCCACGCCGGCCAGCAGGTCGTCGTAGCGCGCGGCGTTGGCGCGACGTGCGTCGGTCCAGGCGTCGAGGTGCCGGAGCTTGACCGACAGCGCCGCGGCCTGGATGGAGTCCATCCGGAAGTTCCCCCCGACCCAGTCGTGGATATAGCTGCGGCTCTGTCCGTGGTTGCGGAGCACGGCCAGCCGCTCGGCCAGGTCGTCGTCCTGCGTGGTGATCAGCCCCGCGTCGCCCATCGCGCCGAGGTTCTTCGTCGGGTAGAAACTGAAACAGGCGCACGTTCCCAGCGACCCGGCCCGGCGGCCGTCCAACTCCGCGCCGATCGCCTGGGCGGCGTCGACGATCACGGGCAGCTCGCGCCCGCGGGCGATCGCCTCGATGGCGTCCATGTCGCACATCTGCCCGTACAGGTGGACCGGGACGATGGCGCGGGTGCGGTCGGTGATCGCCGCCTCAACCGCCCGCGGGTCCAGGTTGAACGTCTCGGGGTCGATGTCAACGAACACGGGCCTGGCGCCGGCGCGCCAGATGCTCCCGGCGGTGGCGAAAAACGTGAACGCCGGGGCGATGACCTCCGCGGGCGCGTCGTCGTCGGCGCCCGGACGCGCGGACCCGACCCCGAGGCCCGTCAGCGACGCCAGCAGCGCGTCGGTTCCGCTGGACACGCCCAGGGCGCAGGCGGCGCCGCAGTACCGGCCCATTTCCGCCTCGAAGGTCCGCACGGCCGGTCCGTTGCAGACGAGCTGGGTCTCGAGCACCTCGGCGACGGCGGCGGTTACCTCCTCCCGGATGGCGGCGTACTGGGTCTTCAGATCGAGCAGGGGCACGTCCATGCGTCGGCCTTTCGCTTGAGTCCGCGGTGGGGCGATACGCTACGTGCGCCCGCGGCGGCGGTCAAGCCGCATCGCAAATGGCTCGGAACCGCGCCCGCGTTGCCCGTCCTGCGCCCGGGCGCCGCACTGCGACTCGAACTGCGACCGGGCGCTCTACCGCTTCAGTCCCAGTCGCTCGTACTGCTCGTCCGGGGCGTCGGACTCGCGCATCAGGCGGACCATGTGATCGAGCATGCGGCGCTCGACGGCGGGGTCGTCCAGCGGGGCGTCCTGGTGCGGGTCGGCGTGGGTGTCGAACAGCCAGTTGCGCTGCATCCGCGGGTCGGCCTGTCGCCGACCGGGCGGAACGGGAATCTTCATCAGGCCACAGCCCTTGGTGAACGCGAACGGACCGGCGAGGGTCGCGCCGCGCATCTCCTCGACGCTGAAGGTGTGCGTCATATGGGTGGGCATGTGCGTGTACTCGAACAGCGGCTGGTTCTCCGTCGTGACCGGGGCACGGAAGTACGTGTACCGCCCGTCGGTGACGTTGAGCTGCCCGCCGAAGATGCCATAGAGCCCCGCTTCGCGGACGGGCGTGTCGTCGGCGACGGTCTGCGCCAGCGGGCTTCCCTGCATGTCGGCGGTCGGTTCGAGCCCGAAGTATTCCAGCAGCGTCGGCGCCAGGTCGATCGTCTGGACCAGGCTCGCGCGTCGCTGACCGGCGACGCCGCACCGCGGGTCCCACACGAACAGCGGCGTGCGGGCCTTCTCGTCGAACCACGGGCACCAGCACTTGGCCCACGAGTCGTGCTCGCCCAGCAGGAACCCGTGGTCCGTGTTGACGATGAGCATCGTCTCGTCCCACAGGTCCAGCTCGTCCATCGTGTCCAGCAGCTTGCCCAGCCAGGCGTCGCACATGCTGACCAGCGCGGCGTACTCGTAGCGGCAGTGATCGACCTGATCGCGCGTCTCCTCGACGTACCGATACGGCGGCCAGTCGAAGTGAGGCCCGTCGTAGTCGTGCGGGTACAGGTCCTTGTAGTGCTGCTGGGTGAAAAACGGCTCGTGCGGGTCGAACGTCTCGATGTGCAGCAGCCAGTTGTCCGCGTCGCGGTTGCGTCGGAGGAACTCGATCCCGCCGCCGAACGTCTTTGCCTGCGGTTGGAGCTGTTCGCGCGTCATGTGTGCGCGGTTGACCCAGTCCTGTCGCCACATTCGGCTTCCGGTGCGGTCGGCGGGGATCGCCGGCGGAATCTCCGGATCGCGCACCTGCCCGATCCACGGGTCGCCCTCCTGCCCGCGGGCAAACTCCCACGTGCTGTAGCGCGTGTGATAGGTGCACCCGCCTTCCTCCCAGTAGTGGTAGTGGTCGCTGACCAGATGGGTGTGGACGCCGGCGCCCTTGAGGATCTCCGGCATGGAGTCGTCGAACGGCTCGATGGGTCCCCACGAGCGATGCAGCAGGTTGTACCGCCCGGCGTGGATCTCCCGACGGGCGGGCATGCAGGGCATCGAGCCGACGTAGCAGTTGTCGAACGCGGCGGTCCGCTCGGCAAGACGCTTGAAGTTCGGCGTGTGCGTCCAGTCGCACCCGTAGGGCGACAGGAAGCGGCGATTGAGCGAATCGAACATGACCATGATGGCTTTCATCGGAAAACTCCGGGCAAGGGGCGCGAAGGCAGCTCGCGTCCAGACCTACCGCGGCGCCGGCGACAGGTCAACCCCCCGCGGGATGCGCACCCCCGAGGACGCCGAACGGCCGAGCCCGCGGCGACGCCGCGGCGCATGCCGGGCTTCTTCTTGCAGCAGCAGGCGCGATGTGCCAGACTCTCGTTAGCGGCGCAGGTTCCGGACGTACGCGCCTGGGCACATCGATCCAGGCATAGCCGTGGAGGGCACGCGTTTTCTGCGTGCCGCGGGGCAAGGGTGGAGGAATGCGGGGGTCGGCGTCTTGCGGTTTCACGTCCGTCGGCGGGTGTGATTGCGCATCCAGCCGGTCAGCGCATCCTTGCTCATTTCTCCGGCCGCGAGGCAGATCACCACACGTTCAAGTTCGCGCGGACGTGCGGTCAAGTCCCACCCGTTGACATCGAGGAAGACGGGCGCCGCGAGGGCGCCGGTCCGCTTGTTGCCGTCGCGGAAGGGGTGGTTCCGCGCCACGTGGTAGAGGTAGGCGGCGGCCATCGCCGGGATGTCCTCGTGGAGGTAGTCGCCGGCGACCTGCTGGCGCGGCATTGCGACGGCGGATTGGAGCAAGCCGTAGTCGCGCACGCCGTCGGCGCCGCCTTCGCGGCGAATCGTGCCGGCATGGAGGCGCAGGACATTCTCGACGCTGAGAAAGGCGATGCGATCCATCACTCGGCCAGGCGCTTGAGCATCCGCCCGTAGCGGCGGCGCATCTTTGCGGCCGAGGCGTCCACATCCTTGTCGCCGATGCCGACCTCGGCCGGCGTGACGATCAGCGCATCGCCGCTGACGGTAACCTGGAGCGGCGTGTCGAGGTCGATGCCGAGGGCGTCCATCGTCGCCTTGTCCACCGGCAAGGCCTGGCTGTTGCCATGCTTTTTTAACTGCTTGATCATCGCGACCCTCTTTTTCTGTATATACAATGTTATACCTATCGGCGCGGCGCGTCAAGGGCTTCAAAAGCCGCCGAGCCGACGCCGCCCGGCGCGGGCGGCGGGGCATGCGTCATGATTTGCGTTGCTTCAGGCGTTCGGCGAGGTCGGCGACCTGTCGCTCGGCCGCCCGGACGCGGGCGAGGGAGACCTGCTGCTCGCCCCAGCGCAGGCGGTAGTACAGGTCGATCAGTTCGTCCAGGGCGCCGGGGGGCAGGGCGAGCTTTCGGACGGCCTCTTCGGCCAGCTCGCGCGGCGTCCGCGCGTCGCGCCGCTCGATGCCGTGACGCTCCAGCAGGCGCACCAGGCGGGCGAAGAACCGCATCTTCTGCCAGGGCAGCGCCAGTCCGCGGCGGATCAAGCGCCGGTAGCGCAGCTCCCGACGCGCGATCCGCCCCAGCACCACGCCCAGAAGCACCGTCCCGAGGCCCGAGACCGCAAAGGCGGCGTACTGAAGCCCCCGGTCGATGTACCCGTGGACCAGCAGGTTGAACACGCCGCGCCCCGCCGCGCCGGCGGCGTCGGCGACCGTCCGGCCGACCGCGCCGAACACCCCCGCCAGCCATCGCCCGATGCGCCGGCGGGCGTCGTTGTCGTAGCCAACGACGGCCTGGCGCCACCATTGGCGCACGTCCGACCAGAACTGCGTCAGCGGCGCATGCCAGGGGCGGTCCGGCTCGGCATAGCGGCGCGGGGAGGGGTCGACCACCCGCCAGTACGTCGAGGGCGTGTAGACCTCCGTCCAGGCGTGGGCGTCGCGCCCGCGGACCAGGTGCGCACCGTCGGTGGTCGCGTCGGACCGGAACCCCGCGGCCAGGCGCGCATGAACGCCGAGCGCCCGGCAGAGGACCGTCTGGGCGGAGGCGAAGTACTCGCAGTGGCCCTTTCGCATGTGGAACAGGAAGTCCTCCACGGCGTCGCGGTCCGGGTCGGCGTCGCGCAGGTCCAGCGTGTAGGCGCAGCGGTCGGCGAGCTTGTCGGCGACGGCGCGGGCGATATCGAGATCCAGCCGGTCGCGGTCGGGCCCGGGCGGCAGCGCGTCGCGCCGTCGGGCGAGGTCGCCCGCCCAGCGCTGCGCCAGCTCGCGGACGCGCGGCGTGATGTCGGTGTCGAGGTCGGCCGGCTCGCCCGGCGCGGGCGTGCGGGTGCGGCGCCGGAGGTACGCCGTGGACCGGGCGTCGCGCGGACGCAGCGACCGGACGCGGTAGCGCACCCACCGGCGGGTCGCGTCGCGGTCGACCAGGCCCACGTTCCCGTCCGCGCCGAAGTAGACCCTCCCGTCCCGCACTTCGCACTGCACGGCCGTGGGGACCGCAAACAGCGTCGGCAGCAATGAGGCGTCCATCTCCACGTCCTGCACCACCGCGGGCGCGGGCGGCGGACCCGCAGGCCATGCC
>JBMCUM010000103.1:0-7382 GCA_048622595.1 Planctomycetota bacterium
GGCCGGGCTGCTCGCTTCAGCGACCACGGACGTCAGGCCTGCGATCCTTCGTGTTGCGCTGCGCCATTTCCGATCCCCGATCCTCGCCGCTACTCGTAGTCCGTTTCGAGCTTGCGGTAGAAGGCGGCCACGTCGTCCTTGCGGTCGCTCTGCATCCACTCGATGGCGGCCTGGGGATGCAGGTTGCGGACGCCGGTGAGCATGTAGGGCACGTGGTAGCCCCAGTCGATCTCCTTCTGCAGCGGAAGGATGTGCTCGCCGATGGTCTCCAGCATCGGCTCGACGTCGAACTTGGGGTTCTTGAGGAAGCCCAGCAGCAGCTCGGTCGGGCAGTTGCCCGCCCCGCGCCCCAGACCGTAGAGCGTGCCGTCAAGGAAGTTGGCGCCCTTGATGACCCCCTCGATGGTGTTGGCGAAGGCGAGCTGCTGGTTGTTGTGCATGTGGACGCCGACTTCCTTGGTCTTGATGAACATCTTGTACCGCTCGATGAGGAAGTGGACCTCCTCGCTGTACAGCGCGCCGTAGCTGTCGACGACGTACACGGCCAGGGCGTTGGTCTCGGCCTCGATCTGCTGCAGCGCCTCGTCCAGCGTGGGTCCGCCCTCGCGCGAGATGGCCATGATGTTGACCGTCGTCTCGTACCCGCGGTCGTGGGCCGCGCGGGCGACGTGAACCGCCTTGTCGACGTCCTTGACGTACGTCGCCACGCGGATCAGGTCCACCGGCGAGTCCTCGTGCGGGAGGATGTCGTCCGCCGTGGACTTGTGGGCGTCCATCATCACCGCCAGCTTGGTCGCGCCCGGGTCGATGCCCTCGGTGACCTCGGCGAGTTGCGAATCGTCGCAGAACCGCCAGGGCCCGTACTCGTCCGGGCTGAACATCTCGCGGGAATTGCGGTAGCCCAGCTCGACGTAGTCGATGCCCGCGCGGCACGCGGCGTTGTAGGCGGCGCGGACGGTTTCCAGGGTGAACTTCGAGTTATTCGTCAGACCGCCGTCGCGGATGGTGCAGTCGACGACCTTGATTTCGGGACGATACATCGCTGACACTCCCTTGGGGTTTCGACGAGCTCCACAGTATACCACACGACGCCCCGCTTGCGGCGATTCCGTGACAACCATCAGCGCCCCGCGGCGCACCACAGCCCACGGACCGCCCTCCGTGGGCTTTGCGCGCTCTTGCCCAAGCGCGGGACCGGCGCTTAGGCGTTCTCGCCCAGCGCCGCGTGCATCCGCGCCCGCTCGGCGGCGCAGAACGCCTCCGAGCGGCGGCAGCGGATGTGCGACCACGGAAGCGGACGGTCCGCCGGAAGCTCCCTGCACGCGATTTCGTCCGGATCCAGCCCCGCCGCCTCGAACGCCTCCCGCCACAGGTCGTAGTCGAAATGCTCGTTCCACGAGTCCAGCCGGGCGCCGCGCCGCCACGCCCCCTCGATCACCTCCGCGAGGCGCCGGTCGCCGCGGGCGAGGACGCCCTCCAGGATGCTCCGCTCGATGCGGTGGAATTTGACGTTGACGGCCGAGCGGCGCGTCGCGGCGCGCAGGTGCTCCCGCACGGACCAGAAGTACTCCTCATCGCGCATCGGCTCCCACTGCAAGGGCGTGTGGGGCTTGGGGACGAACCACGAGACCGAGGCGTTGACCGCGCCGGGCTGGGCGATTACCTCGCGCCCCGTCTCGCTCAGCCGACGGCACAGATCGGCGAGGGCGTCGAGGTCGGTCGGCGTCTCACCGGGCAGGCCCGCCATGAAGTAGACCTTCACCTTGCGCCATCCCGCCTCGTAGGCGGCGCGGACCCCGGCGAGCATGTCCGCCTCGGTGATCCGCTTGCCGATCGCCCGACGGAGCCGCTGCGAGCCGGCCTCGGCGGCGATGGTCAGCCCGCCCTTGCGGACGTCGCTGGTCAACCGCGGCAGGTGCTTCAGTTGCGCATCGACCCGCAGCGACGGAAGCGACAACGACACGTGCTCGCCGGCGAACTCCGCCTGAAGCCGGTCGATCAGCATATCGAGCTGCGGGTAATCGCTGGTTGACAAGCTCAGCAGCGAGATCTCGTCGTAGCCCGTCGCGTCGATCGCGGCCCGCGCGATGCGGACGATTTCCTCGACCGGCCTATATCGCAGCGGAAGGCGGACCTGCCCGGCCTGACAGAACCGGCAGCCGTTGGGGCAGCCGCGCATAATCTCGATCATCACGCGCTCGTGGACGCCCTCGGCCAGCGGAACCAGCGGCGCCGTCATCGCCGGCGACTCCGACAGGTCCGCCAGGTGCGCCCGGTCGATCCGGTCGGGAACGTCGGGGCGGTTCGGGCGCGGCACGGTCAGGCGTGTCCCGCCGACCGGTTCCGGCGTGTAGAACCGCGGCGCGTAGGCGCCGGGGACGGTTCGGGCGGCCTCGAGCAGCAGCTCCTCGCGGTCGGCGCCGGCGGACTTGGCGCGACGGACCAGCTCGGCCAGGGCGGGCATCGTCACCTCCCCGTCGCCGGCGAGAAACAGGTCGATGAACGGCGCCATCGGCTCGGGACTGTCGGCCAGGGCGTCGCCGGCCACCACCAGCGGGTGGGTCGCGTCGCGTTCGGCGGCGCGCAGCGGCAGGTGCGCCAGGTCGAGCATGGTCAGCACGTTCGTGACGCACAGCTCATAGCTGAGGGAAAAGCCCAGCACGTCGAACGTATCGATCGGGCGGCGGCTTTCCCAGGCGAACAGGGGCAGACCGGCGTCGCGCAAGGCCTGTTCCGCGTCGGGGGCGGGGCAGTACGTCCGGTCGCAGGCCACGTACGCCAGGTCGTTCAGCGCGTGGTAGAGCACGCCGCTGCCGAGGTGGCTGATGCCGATGGCGTACGTGTCCGGGAACGCCAGGACGACGGAGACCTCCGCGACGGCGGGGTCGGCGCAGCGGCGGTTGACCTCCAGCCCGACATACTGGACGGGCCGGCGTACGCGGGCGAGGATGTCGTCGATGCATCGAGTCATCGCATGCTGGCGCCGGCGCTTCCGCGCTGCCCGCTGATCGCTGAGGGCTGATTGCTGACTGCTCACGCCGCGGGTGTTATCATACGAACGTCCAGGAGCCGACCCAATGAAATCGACGACCGAGTACCTCACGTTCAACGTGCCGCAGCGGATGGACTTCGTCAACATCACGGACGCCGTGGAGAAGGTCGTCCGCGCCAGCGGCGTCGCCGAGGGACTCTGCCTGGTCAACGCCATGCACATCACCGCCAGCGTGTTCATCAACGACGACGAGCCGGGACTGCACGAAGACTACAAGCAGTGGCTGGAGGACCTCGCGCCGTTCGACCCCTCGCCGCAGCGCTATCGCCACAACCGCACCGGCGAGGACAACGGCGACGCACACCACAAGCGCCAGGTGATGGGGCGCGAGGTCGTGGTCGCGGTCACCGGCGGAAAGCTGGACTTCGGCCCGTGGGAGCAGGTCTTCTACGGCGAGTTCGACGGGCGGCGCCCCAAGCGGGTGCTGGTCAAGGTCATCGGCGAATAGCCGGCGTGCGGCCGGTAACGGGAGAATCCCCATGTCCATCACGTTTCACTGCGAACACTGTCGCAAGCAGATCAAGGCGCCGGACTCGGCCGGGGGGAAGCGAGGCAAGTGCCCGTTCTGCGGACAATCGAACTACATCCCCACCGAGGTCTCCGACGAGGACGTCCTGCCGCTGACGCCGGTCGACGAGGAGGCCGAACGCAAACGCGAGGAGGAGCTCCAACGCCTCGTCCGTGAGGAGCAGTCCCGTCTCGGCGAGGAGGACACCCTCGAGGAGGTCCCGCTCGACCAGCGGGACAGCGTCTCCAGCCGCGACCTGCACCACCTCGTGGTCAACTACTGCCTCGACATGGCCGAGGGCAAGCTCGAGCGGGCCGAAACGCACGTCGAGAAGCTCAAGGGCTACGGAAAGCCCGGCGTCCAGGCCGTCGACGAGTTCCTCACCGGAAACGCCCTGGAGCCCGCGCTGGACGAGATGCCGCCCAAGGTCAAGAACGGGTACCTCAACCAGCTCCGCGAGAAGGTGGCGGAGTGAGCCGCGGCAACATGCGACACAATCGTTCGTGAGCCGGGGGCCTCACGAACGACTGTGTAAAGCGTCTTACGTCCACTCGCTGCCGCGTCAGTGAACGTACTTGATCACGACAAAGCCCCCCACCAGCAGCGCCACGAACAGCAGCGCCAGCCAGTTGAAGTACCGCTCGATGAACGGCGTGATCCGCGGGCCGAACACCCGCATCAGCCCCGCCACCAGGAAGAACCGCGTCGAGCGGCTGACCGTCGCGGCCACGAGGAACACGGTGAAGAACAGCGGCGGGCTGGCGACGCCCGCGCCGGTCCCGAACACCCCGGCGGTGACGGTGATGACCTTGAACGGGATGGGCGTGAACCCGGCGGCGAAGACGATCCAGAAGTTGTACTGATCGTACATTCCGCTGACGTCGTGGTGGACCTGGCGGGTAAAACCCGGGACGTACTGGAAGAAGAGGCGGCTGACCCCGCCGTCCCACGCCAGCCAGCCTATCAGGAAGCCCGCCACCGCGCCGAGCACGCTGGCGACGCTGCACGTGGCGGCGTAGCGCAGCCAGCGGCGGCGGTTGCCCAGCACCAGCGGCATGAGCAGCACGTCCGGCGGGACCGGAAAGAAGCTGCTCTCGGCGAAGCTCAGCACGAACAGCGCCACGGCGGCAGAGGGGCGATACGCCCACGCCAGCGTCCAGTCGTACAGGCGACGATGCAGGTGCCACCACGGGACCCGCCCCCGCCGAGCGAGCTGCGCCCCGCAGTGATCGCAGAAACCCGCCTCCGACGATACCTCCATCCCGCAACGCCCGCAGCGGCGCGGGGCAGGGGGCGACTCGGATGACCGGGCGTCGTGCTCGATGGATGGACTCCTCCCGAACCAGCAGAGTAGACCCGCCCGGCGACGGTTTGTCAAATGCGGCGGGGCCTCCGCGGCCGCCGGCGTTCGGGTACAATGCCCGCATGACGCGCGCGAGCGACAAGGTGATCGTCGGGATGAGCGGCGGTGTGGACTCGTCCGCCGCCGCGGCGTTGCTGCGCGAGGCGGGCTACGCCGTCCGCGGCGTGTTCCTGCGGACCAGCGACTCCGGCGCGGGCGCCGGCGACGCCCGGCGGGTGGCGGCGCTGCTGGGAATCGACTTCGAGGTCGTCGACGTCCGCGACGGGTTCGCCCGCGTGACGGACTACTTCGCGCAGGAATACGCCGCCGGGCGGACACCCAATCCGTGCGCCCGGTGCAACGTGTGGATGAAGTTCCCGACGCTGCTGTCGATCGCCGACCGCCTCGGCGCGCGGTACGTGGCCACGGGGCACTACGCGCGGATTGCGCGGCGGGGGGCGGGCGTCGCCCTGGCGCGGGGCCGCTGCGGCGACAAGGACCAGTCCTACGCCCTGTTCGCCCTGCCGGGCGAGGCGCTGGGCCGTCTGCTGCTTCCGGTCGGCGAGCTTTCGGGCAAGGACGAGGCCCGCGCGATCGCCAGCCGACGGAACCTTCCGGTGCACGACAAGCCCGAGAGCCAGGACATCTGCTTCGTCGATGCCGACTACCGCGCCTACCTCGCAGCGCGGGCGAACCGCACCGCCCGGAAGGACGAGGCGCTGATGCCCGGTCCCATCGAGGACGCCTCGGGCGCCGTCCGCGGACGCCACCAGGGGTACGCCGGGTTCACCGTCGGGCAGCGACGGGGGCTCGGGGTGGCCGCCGGCGAGCCCATGTACGTCACGCGGATCGACCCCGTCCGCCGCGCCGTGGTCATCGGACCGCGCGACGAGGCGGCGAGGCGGAGTCTCACGGCCGACGGAGCCCGCTGGCAGCAGGACGTGCCAGAGCGGTTCGACGCGACGGTGCAGGTCCGCTACAACCACGACGGGGCGCCCGCGCGGGTGCGGCGAACCGACGCCGAGACGTTCGAAGTCCGCTTCGACGAGCCGGTGCACGCCCCCGCCCCGGGCCAGGCCGCCGTCTGCTACGACGGCGACGTGCTGCTCGGCGGCGGGTGGATCGCGCGGTAACGCAGCGGACCCACCTCGCCGCGGCGCGCAGAAACACGGTACCGGTTACCGGCGGTCAGCCATGAACCCAGGCGGTGCAGACTCGGCGCAGCGGCGCATCCTCGCGGTGCATCCCGGCGCGCTGGGCGACGTCGTGCTGTTCGGGCACCTGCTGGGCGAGCTGGACGGCGAGGTCACGCTGGTCGCAGGCGGCGAGAAGGCGCGGCTGCTGGCCGGGCTGGGCGTCTGCGCGCGGGCGCTGGACTTCGACGCCCTTCCGATGCACGAGCTGATGGGCGACGCCCCGCCGGACGGATGCCGCCTGCCCGCACTGCTGGGCGAGCACGACCGCGTGGTCAGTTGCTTCGGCGGCGACGGGTTGCGACTGGCGGCGATGTGCGGCGCGTCGGACGCGGTCGTCCTTCCCGTCCGCCCCCCGCCGGACGCCAATGGGCATCTGCTGGACCTGTGGGCGGACCTGCTGGGGCTCAGCGCGGTCCGCGTCGACGAGCCGTGGCCGGTCCCGCCATCGTGGCCGCAGGGGGCGCGCGAGGCACTCCAGGCCGCCGGGGTCGACGCCGACCACCCCTACGTCGCGGTCCACCCCGGCGCCGGCGCGCCGGCGAAATGCTGGCCGGGCGAAAACTTCACACGCCTCGCCCAAGGCCCGCCCGGCGACACGCAGGCCGTGGTCATTCTGGGCCCGGTCGAGGCCGAACGCGGCCCCGCCGCTTCTGCGTTCGAACCGGCCGCGGTGCTGCAGTCGCCGTCGCTTGATGTGCTGGCGGGCGTGCTGGGCGGCGCGGCCGGGTACGTCGGCAACGACTCCGGCGTCAGTCACCTCGCCGCCGCGGTCGGCGCGCCGACGGTGGCGTTGTTCGGGGCCACGCGGGCTGAACAGTTCGCCCCGCGCGGCCCGCGCGTGCGGACGCTGCAGGTCGCGGCGCTGGCGAACCTGCCGGTTGGGCAGGTATCGGCAGCGCTGGCGGAGGTGATGTCCTCATCCGGAGCGTGACAAACTTTGCGGGAAACTGCTTGACGAAACGCAGCAAGCGGGGTAGATTATTGCCCGCAGATTGATGGGGCTGGCGAGTTGTCGGGGAAGCGTTTCCCGCTCGCCGGTTGGTCCGCTCGGCAAACGGACCGTTTGCAGGACACGAAACGTAACCGGCCGCACATGTCGCAAAGGATGAGTTTCCGCACCTTCTTCGAACCTCTGCGGGCAAGGTACGCGCGTTGGGCGTGTCCCGGCAAATCCGGCGGTGCCGCGGCGTAAGCAAGGAGCCGACGTATGGCTACCGGAACGGTCAAGTGGTTCAACAACACGAAGGGGTTCGGATTCATCACGATGGAAGACGGCACGGACGC